>CAIVHJ010000295.1 GCA_903905665.1 uncultured Phycisphaerales bacterium | reverse complement strand
TTCGTCTCGATCCGGGTTTTGCAACTCGGATTCCGCCGGTGATTCAACCGCAAGACGACGTGGACAATCATGAGTGACATCGGGAACAACACCCTTGGGGCGACAAGCAACCGATCCGACATCCGATCGGTGATCGCGATGAGCCTGCCCATGGTCATCACGATGTCCAGCCCGATGATCATGCGCGTCGTGAACTATGTCTTTGTGTCGTATTTGGGGACGGCGGCTCAGGCGGCGATTGTACCCGCTCAGATGTTGCTGTGGTGCTACATTGCGATGTGCATGGGCATCACCACGTCGGTGAGCACGTTTGCTTCGCAGTCGCTCGGGCGGAACCGGCCTTCGGATTGCAGCACTTATGCCTGGCACAGTTTGTACCTTTCGGTTTTGCTTGGATCGGCTGGGGGTGTGATGTGGTTCGTGTTTCCGTCGATATTCGGTCTGTTCGGCCACGCACCGGAAGTCGCTTCACTGGAAGTGATCTATTGCCGGGTAAGCATGTGGTCTTTTTTGCCGACGATTGCGGCGCAGTCGCTGAGTGCTTTTTTTGTGGGGGTTCACCGTCCCAGTGTAACGATGTGGGCGGCGATCGAGACCAACGCGCTGAACATCGTTTTGGATTACAGTTTGATTTTCGGGAAATTCGGTATGCCGAAACTGGGACTGGCCGGAGCAGCCCTCGGAATCGTCATCGCGAGCCATTATCAATTGCTACGATTGCTCATCACGTTCGTGGGCGCCGAGACCGACAAGGATTTTTCGTCGCGATCGACGTGGCGGATGAAACGGGAAAAACTGCGCAGCATCTGGCGGATCGGATGGCCGCAGGGGATTCATTGGTTGAGCGATGTGCTGGTTTGGGCGTTGTTCAACAACATGCTGGTGGGACACTTCAGCATGTATGAGATGGCGGCGAGCAATTCGGCATGGCAGTACCTGAGAATTTCGATATTGCCGGTGATGGGGATCGGTCAGGCGTTGTTGGCACTCGTCGGCCAGACCATCGGGCAAGGAAATCCTGAACGAGCACGGCGATTGATGCGTTATGCTGGAATCATCTCGTTGGCGTATATCGTACCGCTTTCGCTGTTGTACATCGTTGGACGGAAACCTCTAATGATGCTATTCAGCAATGATCCGACGATCATTGCCGTCGGTGCTAAGATCATGATATGCCTGGCTTTTCTACAATTATTCGACGTGATCGGAACGATGTATTACTACGGTTTGCGGGGAGCGGGTGATACGTTGTGGCCGATGGCAGTTTATGTGATTGGTCACTGGATTGTATTGATGGGAGGAGGAGCGTTGGTAATTGCGTTTTGTCCGGATTGGGGCGTGGTCGGACCGTGGGCGACGGGAGCTGTTTTGCTGGCATTAACCGGTGTTTTACTGGCGTGGCGATGGTATCGTGGTGACTGGATGAAGATCAATTTGTTTCAAACCACTTCCGAGACGATTGTTCAATCCATTCCGTAAGATCACGTCAACGAGTCGATTCGTCGATTTTGAGCCGATCCGATTGCAAAACAGCAGAAAAACCGTTATAAGGGGCGCAGAAATGATTCACGGGGCATGAGTTGCATCATTGACGAATGGGATGATCTTGAACGAAGGGAATGTTCGTCACCGCGAATGGAGTCGCCGACCGACAGATCAAAGGATGATCATCAATCGGGGGCACGTCTGGGTGGATTGGGCAACGAGCCATGGGGTCAAGCCAAAATAAAAACGATCGTTTTGTGAAGATTGCATTCTGGTATCTGGTCTTGGTTTTCGCAATGCCTGTTTCTCTTCGTGCGCAAACTTTGGAACCTGCTGCGCCGCCTGCGACACCAGAGCGGACGACGGATCAGATCGACGAGCTCAACAATTGGCTCAAACTCATCGCCGATCCCAACGTGGCGGCTGAACAACGGAAATTCGTCGCGAAGAAACTCCTTCAGCAGGATGATCCGGGAGTTCAGGACGCGCTCGTCGCACTTTTCACGCAACCGGACACCTCCGGAACTCGCTTGACGCTTTGCCAGGCGATGATTCTCAACGGACATCCGCATGCGCGCTTTGTTGAGCCGTTGTTGGTTTTGTTATCCGATCCGGACATCCAGTTGCGAGAATCTGCTGCCAAGGCATTGTCGCTGTACAGCGAAACGGCAGTTCTCGACCGATTGATTGCGCTGGTGCAGGATTCCACTCCGCCGCGAACCGTTCGACAAGCCGCCATCGGCGCCCTATCCCAAATTCAGGATGGTCAGAAAGCAGCAGGCATCCTCATTCGTTTGCTCGAAGTTCGCGATGGGCTGATTGACGCCGATCTATATACGGCGCTTGCGAAAGTTTCCGGCATGGAACTCGGGAGTGATGCCGGGGCATGGAAGCAGTGGTGGGAAGACAATAAATCACTGAGCCGCGAGCAGTGGCTTGCGTTTAAGCTGGAGCGGCAGCGACAACTGATCGAACAAAAAGACGCTCAGATCACGGATTTGTCTCAGCAGCTCGTCACCGCGCTGGACCAGGTTTATGCCAACACGAAAAACGGCGATCGGGCGGAACTGCTCAAGAATTTTTTGAGCCACCGGTTGGCTGGTGTGCGAGTGCTGGGTCTCCGCATTGTGCAATCCAATATCGGAGAAGGACGACTTCCCGATGAAGCCATGGGCAATACGCTCCGCGAATCACTCAAGCACCCAGCCGCCGAAGTACGAACCGGAGCGGTTCGGATTCTCGGACACTTGAGGATCAGCAGCGACGCTCCATTGATTCTCGAACTCCTCGCCGGCGAAAAGGACGAATCCGTTCGCTTGGCAGCCATCAAGACGCTCGGAAACCTCTCCAATCCCGACGCCGTGCCGTTTCTGATGGACTTGCTCGAACGGCCGGAGGGCCCCGTCGCCTTTCGTGAAGCGGCCGCAAAAGCCATCGGGATGCTCGGACCGGTCATTCGCTCGGATTCTGCGATGCTGGATCGCGTCGCCGAGCACATCCAAACGACGTTTGAAAACTCGGCGGATCAACCCTCGCTGCGTTCGGCGGTCATCTCCGCCATGTCGTCTTTGGGGAATCCGCGATTCAAAAATGTTTTTCTGGCGTACCTTCACCACGATCAGCCCGAAGTCCGCCAGCGATGCGCCGCCGGATTGCGACAACTGAATGATCCTGCCGTGCTGGAACACCTGATCCCCCTCATCGTCGATCCGAACATCAACGTTCGTTGGGAGGTTTTATCGGCGCTGGAACAAATGGGCGGTCAGGAATCGCACTTGGTTGCGCTCGCCAATCGCCTCAGTCCGGAAACGGAACCGGATACGGCGTTGCGCGAAACTGCCCGCCAATGTTTCGTCAAAATCTGGAATCTCCAGAATCAGGACGTTCAAATCACCTGGGCGACCAAATTGCAAAGCGACCCGAACTGCCAGATTGAACTGCTCAAGTCGCTGGACGAGAAACTCGCGTCCAGGGAACCGGTCGCTCCTGAACTGATTGAAGTTCGCAAACTTCTGGCCGGTCAACTGTACGCCCAGTCTCGATTTCTGGAATCCGCCAAGTATTGGCACGATCTGGCGGAAATGCTTCGGAAAACTCCGAATGCGGACCCCGTCGAAGCCGACGTGAATCAGGTTCGGGCGCTTCTGCGAGCGCAGGAGGATGATTCGGTCATTCGCATCGTCGCGGAATCATTCGACCGCGACGACCCCTCTCTGCAGTCCCGAATTCGGGATGAAATCGTCACCTATTTGACGGAACAGCAGACCGCTCAAAAGAGCGACCGCATCACGACGTTGGCAAAAGTCCTTCGCGCTCGTCTGCCCAGGTTGTTCGAGAATTCAGGATTCAGCAGTCAGATCGACGCGCTTCAGCCTCAAAGCTGACAAACCCCCGCGTCCGGCGTCGAAATTCCCTGAATGGAGCTTCCCCGCAACCCTATCGCAGGGGTGCATAACGTTTGATGATGATGTCGGCGGATTTCATGCCGTCGACGGCGGCACTGACGATCCCCCCCGCATAACCCGCCCCTTCTCCGATCGGAAATAATCCGAAGTGTTGGATGGCCTCGCGCGATTGCGGATCGCGAACAATCCGAACCGGCGTGCTCGCGCGGGTTTCCGGAGCAGCTAGAATCGCTTCCGAACCGCTGAACCCTCTCATTTTCTCGCCCAACATTTCGAGAGCACGCCCGATGCTTTCAGCGATCCACGGTGGCATAAGCGAGCGGAGATTTGCCCAACGTCCTCCGAGCGGATAACTCGTTGTCAGACCACCATCCGATTCCCGATTGGCAAGAAAATCGCACGCGCGCTGAACGGGCAGCGAATAATCACCACCAGTCGCCTGAAACGCGAGTTCCTCCCAATGGCGCTGATAGTACAACCCCCGCAACGGATCGGAATCAAATTCCTCGACGGGAACTGTAACGACCAACCCACTGTTGGCCCATGGACTACCACGAGACGCCCGTGAGGCGCCGTTTGTCACCAGCAACCCCGGGGATTCCTGAGCCGGAAGAATCATACCGCCGGGACACATGCAAAAACTGAACACATCACCCCTCTGGGCGGCGGCTCCACGAGCAACCAGATGATACTCCGCGGGTGGAAGTCGATCATGACCCGCCCAGTCTCCATATTGCCAGCGGTCCACCAGTTCCTGCGGGTGCTCGATTCTAATTCCCATTTGAAACGGTTTGGCTTCCAGAATCACACCACGCCGGGCCAACACCCCCATTGTGTCCCGCGCCGAATGTCCCGGCGCCAATAACAATGCCTGCGACTGAATCGTTCGGCCGTCCACCACAACCCCCGTCAATTGTCCATCCGAATCGAAACAAAAATCATCCACCCTAGCGCCGAAACGAACTTCTCCACCCCATTCGACGATTCGGCGTCGAATGTTCATGCACACTCCCGGCAGGCGATCGCTTCCGATGTGAGGTTTGCCGTCGATCAGAATTTTGGGGTCCGCCCCGTGCTCATAAAAAATTTGCATCACGTTCTGAACATAGGGATGGTTGACCCGCGTGTACAATTTGCCGTCGCTGTAGGCGCCGGCGCCGCCTTCACCGAACAGCAGGTTCGATTCCGAATCGAACACGCGCCGGCGAAAAAATTTCTGAAGAACATCCCGATGTCGAGTCGGAACTTCTCGACCGCGCTCCAGAACAATCGGACAATAACCGTATTGGGCCAGTCGATAAGCGGCGAACATTCCCGCCGGCCCGAACCCGACGACGATCGGACGATGGATCAGGGGGGTCGTTCCAACCGAAACATCTGTATCGGAACTGTGTTTCCCATCCGAGAGGGAATCGCCGATCAGACGAACATCCTGACGATGCAATCGCTCGACACGTTGCCGTTCGGAGGCGGCGGATTCGTTCAGGGCCAATTCCAGCGAGTACACCCATCCGATCTCGTTCGGTCGTCGCGCATCAAGCGAGCGCCGAACGACGGCATGGACCCGAATCGCGGATCGGGGAACGCGCAACCGACGGGCGGCTTTTTCGAGCAATCGCTCCTGCGGTTCTTCCAGCGCCAATTTGATATTGCGGAGATAGATCGGCATCGTAAAACTCGCCGCCTTTCGTTTCAGCAAAACGGATTCTATAATACCGATCATTCGGCGAAGTCCAATCCCAAACGGGAGCGATATTTATGGTTCAGCTGGGGGTCAACATAGATCACGTCGCCACGGTCCGTCAGGCGCGTCGCGCCGACGAACCCGATCCGGTGTGGGCCGCTGTTCAGGCCGAACTGGGTGGCGCCGACGGCATTACGTTCCATCTGCGTGAAGACCGCCGACACATCAACGACCGGGATGCGTTCTTGCTGAAGCAAACCGTCACCGTCAAACTCAACATGGAAATGTCGATCGCGTCGTCGATTGTGCGAATCGCGCGACGGTTGCAGCCCGACCAATGCACGCTGGTTCCGGAACGGCGGGAGGAACTGACTACCGAGGGCGGATTGAATGTGGTGAAATTCGTCCGTCGAATCAGGACGGTCGTTCGCGCGTTTCATCGTGAAGGAATCGTCGTCAGCGCGTTCATTGAACCGACACCCGACCAGATTCGTGCCAGTGCCGACTGCGGATTCGATGCCGTGGAACTGTGGACGGGTGGTTACGCGCACGCACGATCCGAATCTGCAATCAAACGGGAACTCGATCGGCTCCAGATCGGAATCGAGCAGGGTCATGAATACAAAATGGAAGTTCACGCCGGGCACGGACTCACGTATCGAAACGTCCATCGTGTGGCGGGGCTGCGAGGATTCGGGGAATTCAACATTGGTCACTCGATTATTTCTCGTGCGGTTTTTGTCGGATTAAGTGAGGCCGTTCGAGAGATGAAGAATTTGCTTCATCGGCATTCTCCACGGGAGTGAAACTCATGCGCGAATTTTTGACTCGAATTATTCTGACCGTTCTTGTGTCGGTGCTGTTTTTTCCTGTCGTTGCTCGCGCTGAGGATTTTGCTCTCCGTAGCGACGATCGCGTCGTGTTTTTCGGCGATGCGCTGGTGGAAAATTCAAACTGGGCGCGCTGTGTGGAAAGCTTCGTCCTCGTCAAGTATCCGCAACTCCGGACGCGGTTCTTTAATTGCGGCATGCGAAGCCAGACTCCCGCCGATGGCTTGAATCGGATTGAAAGCGACCTCAAACCGCTCGCACCGACGATGGTCGTCGTGCTGTATGGACCCCCGGACCCCGTCCGCGACAACGCCGGTGAAGAGTTGCTCGCCGAATTTCGCCAGAACTACGAAAAACTGATTCAGTCTATTCAATCGCTCAACTGCCGGGTCGTTTTGATCACTCCGCCCCAACCCACTGCTCCCAAAACTCCCGAAACACCTGCTGAGGCCACATCGCCCTGGGGTGCGTACGCACAGGTGGTCCGCGAACTGGGACAAACGCACCAGATACCCGTGGTGGACTGGTTTTCCGAATCGGAGACACTGCACAAAAAATCACCCCCAGCCGAATCTCCTGTCGTGCGCGGACGATTGCGTCCAGCCCAACCCTCGGCCATCGATCAGGCGCTGGTGGCGGCCCGGTTGCTCCGGTTCTGGAATGCAGAACCCATCCTCGAAGAGATTGAGATCGACTGGAGCACCGGCACCTGCAAAACCAGCCTGGGCAATATCCAGATGAAAGAACGAACCGACTCAATGTTGAGCGTCGGGTTGAAAAGTGTTCCTCTGCCGTGGAATGTGCCCGGTGTGCGCACCGCCGATCTTTCGATTCTTTCGGAAGTTCATGCCGAGTGGTGCCGATTCCAACTGAAGATGCTCCACGTTCCCGAACCGGGCGTGAGTCTCGTTTGGGAATCGCGCCGAATCCCGCTGGATCGAAAACAATTAAGCGAGGGGCAATCCATCCTCGATTGGCCGCCCATTCAGTTCGCACCGGAGGTTCGGAATCTGCTCAAGTATTTGTCCGACAAGCAGGGCTATCATTTCAAATACTGGCGGCAGTTGCGCCCGCGCCGACCGTCCGAACCCGAACTGCAGGAAGCCTACGAAACTCACCTCAAAACCCTCCGGCAATACGAAGAAGGGACAACTCAAATTTTGTTTCGTTTACCCAAAACGTTCGATGTGGAGTTGAAATTTGAAGTGACGAACCCCGAAATAAAATCGAAACCTGTAGCCCCATCCGATCTCACGGTTCCAGGAGAAAAAGCAAACGACGGATCGTCCCCCGCCGGTGACGATTCGACCGAAAAGGAATGATTATTTCAGCAGGAGTTTTCATGCACGATTCTTCCTCCATACCGTTTCCTCCGTTGAGCACGTTCGATCGCCTTCGCGCGATGACAGGGATCGTCGTGACGGGTGTGGTGTTCCTCGCCTGGGCGAGTCGGGTGGTCTTGGCGCCGACCGATCCGCTGGGAAGTCTTAGCGTGCTTTCGTGCCACATGGGATGGGGTATTCTTGTAATCTGCGCCTTCCTGGCGGCGGTTTTGGCGGCGGGAGTTACTGTACTCAGTGGAGGAAAACTCGTGGAGATGGGCACTTTTGCCGTGGCGCTGGGTTTGTCGATGGCGTCGCTGAAATACCAGAATGCCGGTTATCTTTGGATGACGATCGGGCAAGGGTCGGAAGACCACCGTCGGACTTTGGCGATATGGATGGCGGTTGAGTCGCTGGGATGGTTTGGCGTGGTGATGGCGGGACACGCTGCCTCATGTTGGGCCATTGCTCAGTTCAAACTTCAACCGGTCATTCATCGGGATCCCTCCGAGGAATCTCGACGGGGCTTCCTCACCGTACTCGTCATGATACCCATCTCGCTGATTTTGATCCGGCTTCTGTCATCGGGGACCGATTTAGCGCCGGTCGAAAAAGGGCAGGTGTGTTTTGCGTGGGCGGTTTCGTTTTGGCTGGCGGCGCTGATCGCGTATCAAATTTCTGGAGCTCATTCACCCGTATGGGCCTATGCGGCCGTGGTGCTCGCCGTGGTATTGGGCTACCTTTGGACCGTAGTTCACCCCGCACTGCAAATCGGGAGTCAGGACCTATCCCAGTGGATCCATTTCTCGCCGACGGCATTCGGAACTGCGCTGCCGATTCAGGCGATCATGGTGGGCACGGCCGCCGCGATTTTCGGTAACTGGCATCAACGTCAACTCACCCGTTATGCCGTCCTCGAAGATCAGGAACGTCACTCCTGATGCACAACCGAATCACACGTTGAATCGAAACAGGATGATGTCGCCGTCGCGGACAATGTAATCCTTGCCTTCTTGTCGCAACCGGCCGGCGGCTCGAACGGCTTTTTCGTCTCCCCCCGCCTTGGCCCAATCGGCATACGCCATCGTCTCGGCACGAATAAAACCACGGGCGATATCGGTGTGTATCTTTCCGGCAGCTTCGAGCGCCGGGCTGTCCTTGCGGAGGGGCCAGGCACGCACTTCATCCGGACCGGTGGTGAGAAAAGAAATCAACCCCGCCGCCTGATAGCAACACTGGATCAGGCGTTCCCTCGCCATGACGGACAAACCGAGGTCCGTCAAAAATGCCTTCCGATCGGCGGGTTCCAGTTCGGCCATTTCAGATTCCACTTCGGCGCTGATATTCAAAATGCTCCGCGCATAAGGATAGGAGATTGCCGGATCCGCGGCGGCACGATCCTCCGAGACGTTTACGACGACGACCAGCGGCTTTTCGCTCAGAAACGCAAAACTTTTGAGCATCATCGCGTCTTCGGGGTGCTGCAACACGGTGGACAGCGGCTGGAGATTTTCCAACGCCTGCAAGCATCGCTGGAGCAACGTCAGTTCCTTTTTTTCCTGTTCGTGCGATTTGGTCGCTTTTTTGAGCGATTTTTCGATGCGCTCGATTCGGCCCATGACGCCTTCGAGATCGGCGAAAATGAAATCATCATGCAGTCCGTCAAGGTCCGCCTGTGGATCAATGCGATCTTTGTGGGCCGGAACCGCGTCACCGGAAAAATCCCGCACGACCGCCACAAGCACATCACAAAGTCGAATCTGGGGAAGATGTTTCCGATAGCGTTCTTTTCCTGATTCGTCGCTGCTGCAAAGTCCCGGAAAGTCCACAAACTCCAGCGAGGCATGCGTCACACGTTTGGGTCGGTATACTTTGGCCAGCGCATCCAGACGATCGTCCGGGATTTTGACCGTGGCGGTAAATTCCTGTTCGGGCGGCGACCCATGCCGCTTTCCGACGATCGCTGCCATCAAAGTGCTTTTACCCGACAACGGAGGCCCGATCAAACCGACCTTCATGGTAATTCCTCCGACGTTTTCCAGTGAGTAGTTACGACGTATCCTTGCGGGTGATGATTCGATCGAAGCACGGCGTTTAGCGGCACGCCCGAAGGGCGGCGTGAAGGAGTCTTTTTAACCAACCCGCAATTCAAGTGATGACGCCTGGCCTTCTGACCTATCCTACCCCGTGCACAAGGACCGATAACAGTTTACCTTAGTTCCCGTCCCTTCGCACGTTATGCGCTTGGTGCTGCCTTCTTTGAAACATGCCCCGCTTATCGCAGTCGGGCCATCAAAAATCCGATACATCCATGGATCACTCGCCGTAAGCTTGATCGGATCATCATGAACGACTGGGTTGATGCCGAGGAACGAATCGAACGCGCTCAGGAACTGTGCGAGTCGAAGCGCTGGGCTGAGGCGCTGGTGCAGGTTTCTAAAGCGCTTGAAATCCATCCTGAAAACCCCGCCTGGTGGAACAGCAAAGGCTATCTACTCGACCAGCTTCACCGATACGAAGAGGCGGTCGAAGCCTACCAGTCGGCCCTGGCAAAAGGCCACGACAACCGCGACGTGCTCAATGCCCTTGGACTCGATTACACTCGGATCGGACAATACCCCCTCGCCATCAAGACGTTTGAAAAACTCTCGCGGCACGATCCCAATTATGAACCCGCCTACTGCCACCGGATCATGCTTTATTCGGAACTCGGAGAGCATGACCGGGCGGAACAGATGTTCTACCTCGCCCAGCAGATTAACGACCAATGCCCTCATTGTTTTTGGTATATGGGAAATTCGCTGTGGGATCGGGGCCAAGCCGAACGGGCGATTTTTTGCTGGTGCCGCGTTCTGGAGATCGAACCTCGATACAAAGGCGCCCACCGTCGCATCGCTCAGGCCTACCGCAAATCGGGCGACATCCATCTTGCTCGCGAACATTTTTTGGCCGAATACCGCGCCGAACCGTCGGATATCAGTCTGCTCATCGAAATGGGCGATATGTTTCTGGAGCATCGACAGTTTGATCAAGCCCTGCAAAAATTCCGTCAGACGATCGAATTGGATCCGGAAAACGGCCATGCCCATACCTGTCTGGGCGATGTGTTTTCTCAGCTGCAGCGTGACGACGAAGCTCTCGCGACGTACGAAATGGCCCTGCGATTCGACGACGCATCACCCGCAGTCCTCTTCAAAATCGCCACAACCCTGATGAATCGCGGTCATTTCCGCGAAGCCCGCTCACGACTCCAGCAAGTTCTCGAACTTCAACCTTTGGATTGTCGGGCGATTATGGCCGCCGGGAACTGCTCGCTCGAACTGGGTGAACCTGCCGTCGCTCAGCAATGGTTCGAACGGCTCATCCAAGCCGACGACCAACTTCCAGGAGCACACCACAATTTGGCCGTCAGCCACTTTCTCCAAGATCGCTATGCAGAAGGCATCCTCTGTTGCGAAACCGCACTGAAGTTGAAACCTGATTACACGCTCGCTCACCACAAACTCATCATCGCCCACATGCACTTGGGGCACTGGCGAACGGCAAAAATGCTCCTGAATGATGCCCTAAAATTGACGCCGGATAGTCCGACACTAGTTCAGTTAAAAAAACAATGGTACCGACGTTGGATTACACTTCTCCTTGAACGGAGTACGCAACGCCTGTTTCCCAGACTGGTCAAACCCAAGATTTTATGCTAACCTATTGTCTGGCAAGAGGATTCGATCATTCACGAATCTTGGCAGGAGCGTATAATTTACTGCAACCGCGTCGATTTTGGGCGGTATAATTTCTGTCAGATTCTATTCGTGAATCAGTCTTGGAGTTCAATCAAAATCGGAGGTTAAGATGTCAGCTCGAAGAGGAATGTTTTGGCTTAGTTTGAGTGTTTTTGTGTGTTCTTCTGTGGCCCATGCCCAGACCAAACCCACGACTCCACCGGCATCGCCGCCGGCTCAAAAGTCACCCCCCGCGACCCCCTCGAAAGACGACGCACGCATCGCCGTGACCAAAAGTCTCTGGAATCCCCAGGGTATGATGCAAAATGCCTGCGACGGAATCGCCGCTCATTATCAACTCGATGCCAGGCAAAAAGACTCGATGTGCAAACTTCTGACGGATCG
>CAIVHJ010000294.1 GCA_903905665.1 uncultured Phycisphaerales bacterium | reverse complement strand
TGGTTCGATTGCCCAACGATCACACCCAGGGCGCGAGCTTCGGCAGACGAACGCCGAGCGCCTGTGTCGCCGAGAACGATCTCGCCCTGGGACGCATCGTCGAGGCCATCAGTCACTCGAAGTTCTGGCCGCAAACCGCCATCTTCATCGTCGAGGACGACGCGCAGAATGGGGCCGACCACGTCGATGCGCATCGCACGCTGGCGTTCGTCATCAGCCCGTACAGCAAACGCCACAGCGTCGATTCCACCATGTATTCGACCAGCAGCATGTTGCGCACGATCGAGCTGATTCTCGGCCTCAAACCCATGTCGCAATTCGATGCCGCCGCCACCCCGATGTTTGCCGCCTTCCAACCCGCGCCCGACCCGGCTCCCTACACCGGGCTCCCCGCGCGCATCGATTTGGAACAAAGAAACACCCGGATCTCATGGGGCGAGAAAACCTCGCGCACGATGGTTTTCTCCAAGGAAGACGCCGCCGATGATCTGCTCCTGAACAGGGTCATCTGGCAGGCCGTCCGCGGCGACGATTCCCCCATGCCCCCACCCACCCGCGCCGCCTTCGTCTTCACCCACGGCAAACCCAAAACCGGCGACGACGATTAGCGTCACGCGCGACTCCTTGCGTTCGAGTCCTATCTAACAAACCTTTGCAGAGAGTGTGGGCTGTCGAGGCCCACAATTCTAGGTGGGGGTGCGGCTCCTTTTTGTGCTTTCCTCGCGGTTCTATCAGAGGTTTAATGGGGTTCGCGCACTTGACCGTGACAGGAAGCAAAATATCATTACTGCGTTAGCAGACGATCTGGTAAGGTGATGCGCATGAATACAACCCCTCGTATGAATGCGCGTAGTCTTTGGTCACGCATTCTAATCATTGTCGGCAGCATCGCCATGCTGGTCGGTGCTCTTGACCCGATGGAGGGATCCCTGATCATCCTTCCCGGCAGCGGGCTGGTCGCGCTCGGCACCTTCCTCGGCCAAAGTGAACGCCGGTGGATCGCCTACCGGGTGGGAGTTTTCCTTCTGATTGCGATTGGGGTGGGAGCGATGTGGGGGCTGAGCCGGGTCGGAGGCTTTGGAGGCAATTCGGGACGTTCCAATTGGTGGGGACTGCTGATGCTGCCTTATTTGATTGGCTGGTCGATGGGGATTTGGGGGCCGGGATCCCCGCGCTGGTTGTTGGTGCTGGGCATCGTTGTCGGCCTGTTTTATGAGGTGATGGTTTGGAAGCTCGTGACGGCTGCGGTTCCGAGGCTAATTACACTGGGACCGGGGACGTTCGTCATCAGCCTGCTCGGCGTGCTGACCATCGGCGGTTGCATCAGCCGACTGAGAAATCGAACCGCAGAGCGACAGTAGCTTGCGATGGCTATGGCCTACAGAAGATTCGATCCAGACTTGCCTAACAAAATCACTGGAGCGAACGCGGGTGGGCCACGTCAGTTGCCAATTCGGACGCGCTGGGCCGTCCGCATCGCTCAGTTCTGTCGTTGAGCTGCTTCGTAGACAAGAGTGGGTTATAAAACGCAGGATCGGAAACAAAAACACGAAACAAGACAGGAGCAACTTATGAAAAACAGGGTTGGAAACAAGAACACGAAACAAGCGGTATGGAGCGCGTGGAAGACAGGAGTTTTCGGAGTGCTTCTCGGTGTCCTTTTTGCCTCAGGGTGGACGTCTGCACAAGAAACTCTGCAGAAACAAGGCGTTTCGCCAGACCAGCAAAAGAGGCTGGATCTGATGAAATCCAAAGGGCCGGAAGCGTCGCTCACTATTCTCCCGGTACGAGTCGCCGGCAGGCCGTTCGATCGCGTCACGGAAGTTGTCGGATTGTTGCTTGAGCGGCAAGGCTTGAAGAATATCGAACTCGGGAAAACTGCATTCAACTCCGAAGATAAGACCGATATGGAACCCTTGTCCGTTTCTCTCGGTGAGTTTATCAGGAAGAACCCAATCACAACAGAGTATGCGTTGTACGCTGAATACAACGGCAATCGTCAAACTGGACTGGACGAGCTTCGTGGGGTTGTTGTGGA
>CAIVHJ010000293.1 GCA_903905665.1 uncultured Phycisphaerales bacterium | reverse complement strand
TCGATCGTCATCGGGTCGCGCGGGTCGCCCTTGGGGAAGTCCATGGCGTGTGTGAACTTCTTGCCGGCGGTCGTGGTGATGGTTACGCGCGTACATTGTTTGGCAGGGAAGGCTTTTTCAAAATCGGGATTGGCAACCACCTTGACCTTCATCATCTGCGAACGCAATCGCTGATCCCACAATTTATTTTCTTTGAATTCCAGCGGCGTGACTCGTCCTTCCGCCACGGCAGCGGCGATGCAATACGGCAATGAGTGGTCGGCAGACTCCTTGCTCTGCGGATCGTACTTGGCAGGGTCGCTCAGAATGTCTGCCGCACGAGCGATGCTCTCGATCAAAATGTTCTCGACATCTTCGGCTTTGAGGTGGTTGGTCTTCATGATGTGCAACGTTGCGGAGACCGGAGAGTGCATCAGGGCTTCGATCGGATAACTCTTCATGCCGCAATCGGTGATCATGAAACGGTCGCTGAGTCGGTCCGTAATCCAGCTCCAGTCCCAACCGTCACCGAGGCAATGCTTCATGCCCTCCTTGCCTTCGAGTACGCCTTCGGGACCGGTATAACCCTTCTGGGCGAGTAGAGCGGCTTCGAGGCCGTCGCGGCTGCTGAGCGGACTGACGGTGTTTTTCATCATGGTGAGTTTGCCCGCCACGGCGCAACCGAGCGTGAAGCGATGACAACTGGCGATACCGATGGCATGCTGAATCTGCTGCCACGTCAACCCCAGCAGCCGGCCCGCCACCACCGGAGCAGCATACGCCATGAGTGTCGCATGATGCCAGCCGCGCTCGCGGATACCCGGCGTGGCGATGTGGCACAAGCGCATCGTGATTTCATAGCCGAGCACCGTACCGAGGATCATGTCTTTGCCGGTGAGGTTTTTCCATTCGGCAATCGCTAGTGGGATGCCCAGCAGGTCCGACGGATGCGAGGGGTCCTGTTTCCAGTAGATGTCGTTATAGTCCATCGCACGAATCATGAGACAGTTCAGCAGCGTAGCCGCGAGCGGATTCATCTTTTCACCGCTGCCGATTACGGTGCACGTGCCCTTGCTGCCCAGTTCGCGGTAATAGTCCATGAAGATTTTGCAGTCATGCAACTGCGACCCGCCCAGCGCACAGCCGATGCTGTCGTATAAAAACCGCTTGGCGGCATCAATCGCCGCCGGCGTCAACTGTTCGTATTTGAATTCCGACGCCCATTTCGCTATCCCTTCCGTCATCGTTGGCATATTTTTGTTTCCTCATTTTTATATGGTGAGTCATTGCCCCACCAGTTAGTCGTTTCCGCACGAAGTTCGAATGAACGAATTTGTGAGTCTTTCGCGTAGCTCCGCAAAAAGGATTCCGTCATCTTCCAACTTGAAACTCTCTTGCCTTTAGGGCAATACTTGAGCAACCGTCCCATTGGAAGGATAAATCTGCGAATAATCTCTCCAGCGTCGATAACTATCGCAAAATAAGGTATGCATCCGAAAGCGGAACAAGCCGTTTCGACTTTATCGAAATTATCGTTCGAAACAGAGACACATTCGCTTTCAGTACCTTCTTTTCTGCTACGACATTTAACCGAAATTCCCATTATCTCCTGAGTGTGGGGATTTCGTGCAATTATATCGATGCCAGTGTGGTCCACAGAGGCGCATTCGAATCCATATTTCGACAACCAATAGAGAACAATCGCCTCACCAAAGTCACCGGCTATCTTCGCATGTCTACTGCTTTTGTTGATCTTCATTATGTTCATGGTGTCGGGGCATCTGAATATGGATATTTCGGAGGGCGGTCCTGCAAGACGGCGACCACGTCGTCCACCACGTCGTTCATCGTCGCCTGTGACAATCTCGTCCGCGATCCCAGGTGCGGCGTGATGATGCAATTTGGCGCCGTAAGCAATGGATGCCCAGCGGGTAAAGGTTCCGGATCCGTCACATCGAGCGCCGCACCACTCAACCAACCGCTTTGCATTACCGGTGGATGTGTACCCGACGCACCTGCAACTTTCGGCCCGTCTTTCAGAGCCCCCTGCGCCAGCAGGGGGTCATTTTCTTTTTCCCACCCTCGCAGCGTAGTACCAGAATC
>CAIVHJ010000292.1 GCA_903905665.1 uncultured Phycisphaerales bacterium | reverse complement strand
TCTCGACGAGCATTTGCCGTGGGCGCCGGCGCAAAAGAAGATTCCCTATTACGATCCGCTCCTCCATCGGAAAATCGAACCCGATCAGCCCAATGCCTTCAAACTGGAGCAGTTTGTCTTCGATACGATTCCACTCGCGCGAAACCCGGTCGTGCTTGAAGTGTTGCGTCAGGAAGAATTCTCACCCATCAAGAATGCCGAGGGCGTGGACAGTCCTACGACGGCGCGCGCGGCGATGTCGGTTCGAGCCACCCAGTGGCTTCGACAATGCGGATTGAAGATTCCGGTTGACCCCAACGGGAATCCATCCCATCCCATCGAAATCAGCCCGCTGTGGGCGCTGGACGTTGAAGAACTGAAAACACGACCGGATCGCGGCGTGTCAATCGACCCATCCCAACCGATCTATCTCGGTCCATCGTTGAAGTGATCACTCAAGTGAGAATAACCCCCTGCTTGCGCAGGGAAATGAAAATCACCCCCTGCTTGCGCAGGGGGCTCTGATGGGTGCGTTTTCGGCAAGAGCGGCCCATGACAGGTGCCAAGGGTCTTATTCCTCTTCGTCATTTTTTTGTCGTTCGGGTGGTTTGACTTTGGCGAGATGCAGCCGCGCTTCGCGCAGCAATTCTCCGTGACATCGCAACTGCACCCGATAATGGCCCGGTTCCGGAAAAACAAGACCGTTGAAATGCAGATTCAGCGTGGCCAGTGCGTGAGGATCCTTGAACTCGACGCCGGCGGTTCCCTGCACGACCGGCGGCCGTTCATCGTTGGCATCGATGATTCCGATTTCGATCGGGGTCTGGCCGCGGCCTTCGGTCAACGTCGCAAACACGCACAATTGCGGATGACGCACGGGAAACTGAAACGCACCAATGTTGCTGAACAAGCCGATTAGCGACATTTTCCCCGTCAACCGATCAATGATGATCTGATCGCAAACGATCAACGACAGGACATCGGGTACAAATACCGCCGGCAAGAATATCGCTCCATTATTTGAAAACGGTATTGTAGTCAAAAGCAACGAAATGGGAAACCGGCAAGAATTGTTCACGATCCATAGAAATGAATCACTCTTACTTGCAAGAATCGGGGTCTGTGATGCTCAATTTCGCATATTCAAGTGCTGCTCGAATTTCACGGACAGTTTCTTTGGTTAATAATTGATCCAATTTCGATAAGGTTTGATCACGTCGCGACTCAGCCACCCCGACGCAATCCAAAACAATCAAAACCCATTTTCGCATATACCAATCCGGTTCCTCCCGAGCCAGCAACCCCGTCACAAATTCCTGCAAGGTCTCTCGAACTTCATCGGTCATTTCTCCGAACCAGGGAATGTCGGAAAAAACAGCAAGGATGTACCGGCGAATCAGCAAGTCAGAAGGCGAATTCCCACGATGGTCGTCGTAATCTTTTGTCATTCCTCGGATCAGGTTGATCGAGATTGATTTATCGTTGCCGAGCAAAGACGATATCTTCTGCTCGTAATCCACAAAAGGCCTCAAATCCGAGGTCCAACCCAATGTCTGATACGACCAGGATCGCAACATTTTGTAATATCGTTTTTGTGCTTCCTTCAATAATGAAACCGGGGGCTCGATCGGGGTTCGCTTTGAATCCAATTTTTCGAGCGTCTGATCGTAAACAAGCAAAACTTCGGGATTGCGTTCCCTGGATTTCGCTTCCTCAAGGACTTGGAGTATTCGCTCGTCGTCCTTCTCGAACACCACGGAACAAATTTGGAT
>CAIVHJ010000291.1 GCA_903905665.1 uncultured Phycisphaerales bacterium | reverse complement strand
GATCAAGACCAGCAAGAATTTAAGTTTGAGATTTTCGACGTTCATCAACCAATCCCCATAAAAAATGTCGTGCTTCGATGGTATTGTCGAAGTCGCCGGGTACGGTGCGGCTCCCCGTGATTTCCGATCTCGTTTCCGAGGTCGTAAGCATCTTGCTCAGGAATCTTCAACAGGAAACAACATCCGGACCCGATTGGAAATCGGTATTATATGGGGCTTGTCATTCCGCGCCAATCAATCGGAATTTTTGTTCAGATGGCGTCGCTGGGAAGTGAAGTCGCCGGTTCGGAACCGGTTTTGCGAAGATAAGACAATTCTTCGCAACCCAGCAGGCGAGCCATCACAAAAAACACGCCCGCCCCCCCACCGCCCAGGATCACGAGTTGCACAAACAAATGCAGTTTCCGACTCATCAAGCCCGATCCCTGCCCCCCCCACTCGCCGATCACATGATTCAACACCACCACAACCACTCCCATAAGCGCCGAGGCAATGACGATTCGGATGAGCGATTTCACAATCGGATTCCAGTCGAGCGACTGGCCCGTTTTCGATGCGAACCGACGACTCAAAATGACCATCTGCAACGCGGCGCAAATCGCCGTCGCCAGCGCCACTCCGGATTCGTTCATCCACTGAACCAGGATCAAATTCAAAATCAGATTGAGCACCACCATGGATGTGGCGGCGCGCATCGGTGTCCGAATTTCCTGCTTCGCGTAATATCCGCGCACGATGATTTGCTGAGCAATGTACGCCCACACCCCCATCCCGTAACACGCCACCACCCGCGCCACCCGCAACGAATCCTCATAGTGAAACGACCCCTGCTCGTAAAAAAAGCGAACCATCGGAACCCGCAGCGTGCACAATCCCACACTGGCGGGAATGCCCACAAAAAACGCCAGTCGAATCCCATGCTGAAGCGTCAGCGCGAATCCCTCGCGGTCGTTTCCGCTGGCCAGACGCGACAACTGCGGAAAAATCGCCGTCGCGATCGCCACCCCGAAAATCCCGATCGGCAACTGGTATGGCATTCCGCTGTAATACAACGCCGAAGCCCCACCGTTCCCGGGTACGAATATATCTGCGATGATCCGATCCGATACCGTGTTGATCTGTACCGCCGCTAAACCCAGCATCATCGGCGCCATGTTCGTCACAATGCGACGAATATCCGGGTGTAGCGGATTCCAGATCATTCGCGGCCCGAAATCCACTCGCCGCAGCGTTTGCCACTGTATGAACAACTGCGTCACACCCGACAACAACAAAAACCCGCCGATTACGTATGCGTGCTGATTGGGGTTCCCCCCCACCCAGAAATGACCGGTCCAGGCGCCGGTGATCAGAAAAACATTGAACAAAATCGGCAGCGCCGCCGGAATGCCGAATCGACCGAGGACGTTGTGCGCGCCGCCCAGAAGCGCCGTCGAGCAGATGAATATCATGTACGGAAGCATGATCGCCGTCAGCGACAACTTGATCGTCGGATGGAAATAGTAGGCCGTCAGAACCCCCACCTCGCCCAGCACCGTCAGACCCGTCAAAACCGTCGCCAGCAGCATCAACACCCCGCCGGTCAGTTGTCGAGCTGCCTCACGACCGTCCTGATGAAAACGCTCCGTCAGAACCGGGATGAAAGACGCTGATAACGCACCCTCGCCGAACAAATACCGCGACAGATTCGGAATCTGGAACGCGATCGAATACGCGTCCCACACCCGACCCAGGCCGAAAAACTGCGAGAACGTGGCTTCTCGAAGAAAACCCGTGATCCGCGACGCCAGCGTCATCAGCGATACCAAACCCGCCGAACGCACAAAACTCGTATGATGTTCTTTCACAAAACAATCCCGTCCGGCCGCAATCCGGCTGAACAACAACCCGTTTTCAAAATTCGGAAGTCGCCATTAACAATCCGCGCTCAAGATGATAGTTTATACGGCTAATGACTGTCGAAAAGTTCAGCAGAAGTTCATCAACCTCGACGGAACTGTGTCCAAAACTCCGGCCGATCGAAGTGGGCCGAGCCTCCAACGACGATGACGACGATCTCGTTGTGGTCCATGATCCAACGGGATTGGCGGGTGTCGCCGTCTCGGTCTCCATGCCGGCTTTGTTTCTTTTGACCTTGATGGACGGCCGGCACAATCTTGATTCCATCCAGCGCGAATTCCACGAACAGTTTCACCAGTCAGTTTCCATGACTACTCTGACTCAACTGGTTGAACAACTACAATCCGCTCGTCTCCTCGAAGGACCCGCCTTTGAGTCATTTTATCAGCAACGACTCGAAGAGTATCGAGCCCAGCCGACGAGGCGGATGTCCGATCTGGCAGAACTGGGTTTTAACGGCGAAGACCCTACCGCGGCGATGAATCGGCTTTTCGACTGGAAGAACGTGGATTTCGCCAATCGGAACATCGCCGGCATCGTTGCCCCGCATCTGGATTATCCGCGTGGTCAACCGTGTTATCTCGAAGCGTATTCAGTTTTGCGAACCTGCAGGAATTTTCGTCGGTTCATCATTCTTGGGACAAACCACTTCGGCCGTTCCACTTCTTTCGTCACCACCACACGACCCTTTGAAACGCCGCTCGGAACGACATCCGTCGATACCGGTTTTATCGAAAAACTCGAATACCGATGCGAAGGTTCGCTCCGGCGCTTTGAACTCGATCATCAGCGGGAACATTCGGTTGAATTGCAAGTGCTCCTGTTACAACTTCTTTTTGGACCGGACCAGATCAAGATCGTTCCGTTTCTCTGCCCCAATCCCTGCGGTCCGCCGGATTTGGAACTCGCAGATCATCCCGACGTGGATGCGAGTGTTTTTTGTGAACAAGTCAAAGACATGCTCAAGGAGGATGCGACTCCGACGTGCGTCATCGCCGGCGCCGACCTGAGCCACGTCGGGGCTTACTTCGGTGATGGTACCCCCCTCACCGACGAAGTATTGAATCAGACGCGGGAGGCGGATGAGCGCGTCCTAATGTGGATTGCCAGGAACGATCCAAACGGCCTGATCGACGAACTCAACGAGACCTCGAATCCGACAAAGATTTGCAGCATCGGCTGCCTTTGGGCTTTGATGGCAATCCTTCCCGATGCACATCCTGAATTGTTGAAGTATCATCAGGCGGTCAACCATGAGTTACAATGTTGCGTTAGTTGCACAGCCGTGATTTTTGTCGAAGAAGGATAACACAATCGGTTATGTCTTCGTATCTCGACATCATTTCTGGTCAGCAAAAAGGCCTCGTCGCCGCCGCGGCCCGTCTTTTGCTTTGGCTTTGTTCGTTGGTTTATGGTGTGATCATCCGAATTCGCAATGGGTTTTACGACTTCTGGCCGTTGACCCACATCGTGGAGCGTCCCTGCATCAGTGTGGGGAACATCACCACGGGTGGAACCGG
>CAIVHJ010000290.1 GCA_903905665.1 uncultured Phycisphaerales bacterium | reverse complement strand
TCTGGAGCAACTGGTGGCGGACCCGCGTCGCAAGGATTGTTTGGAGATTCAACGAGCGATCGAAAACGTGCTCATGGAATTCAACGATAATACGCAGGATTCGCTCAAGGCGATTCAGGAGTCCTATCAGAAATTTGTTCAGAGCTTGGAGGGGTCGTCGGAACATTTTGCGCTGCAGAATGGCCTGGTTCGTAAAATTCAGGGTTTGGTTCAAAAGCAGCTGGCTTTTGCGGAATCCAGCCGACGGGCGCTTTCCCGAAGCGATATTCATTTGCAGGCGATTCTCGATTCTGCCGTCGGATTTACCCGCCGGGTTCGGGACCGCCAAGCCCTTCTGGAAAATCAACTCGCGGTGGCGAAGCGTCAGAAAATGGTGGAAGAATTCGATCGGCGGTTTCGGGAATATGAACTTCAGCGGTCGCAGTTGGCTCAGCAGCGAGAGGAACTGCTGGCTCGCATTCTGACGTTGCAGGACCAGATGGATCCGCTTATTCCCGAACTGGAATTGCACGGTGCGGCGTCGGCGGAACTGAATTTCGGTAAGGAGCGCAGCGAGTTACTCGTGGGCCAACTGCGACAAACGACCGGGCAGCGACAGCAATTTGAAGATGAACTCGGCCGTCTGGAAAGGACAAAGCAACCCCTGCGAATCGAGACCGTCGCGGCCTCGTTTTGTCCGGTGAACCTCTTCGAGCGACTATCGGTCGTGAGTGTGGCAATGACGTTGTCGTTCCTGTGTACCCTTGCTTCGATCCACTGGTATCACCGCCGTCTGACACCCGGAACCTAACACCTGCAGCCTGAGGCCCCCCCCAACCATCGTCAAGCAACCATCCCCGTTTAGCGGTTGTCCCAAAGGAAAACGTGTTTCGATTCAAACTTCGATAGGATTCTGGACACAACACATGGGGGTGGCCGTCCGTGCTCGTTCTGCACAAAAAAAGAAGGGCACGGCCATCCCGTGCCCGCATTCCGAAATCCGAAATCCGCATTCCATCTTCCTGTCCCCCTTGCATTTTATCGGACGCGATTTGCTTTCTGAGCCGTTTCAATCGTATTTTTGACTTCGAGGGGAGAGTCCGCGTAACGTATATTCTTTCGCCGCAAACGGAGTGAACCCATGCTTCATGCTTCCCGCTACCGACCACCCGCTGTCGGCTACTGCCGACGCGCATTCTCCATGATCGAACTGGTCATCATTCTCGCTATCATCGCTATTGTCGCCGCCCTCGTCATCCCGCGTGTCTCTTTTGGAAGCGATAAAGCCTGGGCTGTCGAAGTCGCTTCCAACCTCAAAATCGTCAACGAAGCCATGTCCAACTATAAACGCGAACACAACTGGAAATACCCGGGAGCAATAACAGATGGTTATCCGAATTTTTCGGAAGCCTTCAAACAACAATTAACCGAATCCACCAACAAAGATGGCTCGCTCAACGGTCCCTACGGCCCCTACATCAAAAAACCGTTCCCGGTGAATCCGTATATCAATGATCCAAATAACAAAAACACGATTGGGAAGGTGGGATTATCTGATCCAATTCAACCAACGTATATACCAATCCCCCCTTCACCAAAGCCACCAATATGCTGGTATGTCGATCCAATAAAGGGCTTATTCAATATCAATCTTCCTTCGCCATTTGATATTCCGCAACCGCCAGATCCAACGTCAGGCGCAAAAATATCATTAGGTCAACTTCGTAATCTGGCAGGTAAAGACCCGGTGTTTTTTGACAAGCCGATGGACTGAAGGGAAATGCGGAATGCTGATTGCGGAATGCGGAATGCGAAAAATTCGGTAGAGATTGACCGCTTCCTACTTTTTCGCCAAGGGGATGGAGTATGGATCTGGTTTAACAGCCTTGATTTAAGATTCCTGATTCTGTTGCTACTGTGTCTGGGTAACTCCCGCCATCTGCTTGCATTTTGGTCGGCCGTTACCGCCGGGGCAGTCGTTCCCCGCATCGCAATCGTCCTGTTTGCATTTGCTGTTGGCGGAATCTCCAAAACAAACACATCTGGAGTTGACCACTTGAGGTTGGTTAATGGGTTGATGCTGGTAAATAGGGAGGGCTGATGTGGGTGTCAAAGACTGCTCAAGCGTCAGTCCCAGAAACGAAAAGTCCGACGCGTCGCCATCCACCGCGATCGAAAGATCAATGTCCCCTGTGAATGCAATCTCGACTCGGCCTTCGGGGGAAATCGAAAATCCAAAATTTCCTTCGATCGGATTGTCCCCGTCATAACCCTGCCAATAAACCTGATTCTCTTCCACAGCCAGAGAAATCCGATCCAGGGAGAATGTTTGACCCTTTACATCTGCATACAGAAAATAGGTATCATCCTCTTCCTTGCTCATCAGGAAAACACCACCGGACTTTTCTGCATAAAAGACAGTCTCATCAGATAATCGCAGATTAAAATTCTGAGGACTTTCGACTGGTTGTGGTACCTGCTTCGCTTCCGGTTTAACTCCCGTCAACACCAGCATCAGCACTGCTAGCCTGATCATGATCGGCTCCTTTCAATTGATAGGAAACATTCTTGTAGATACGCGTGCGCGTGATCCGCTGAAGAACTTCTCCGGTTTTTGCGGATAATTGAGCCTGGGTGGAACGCCACTGGTAAACGAAATGACTGTCGGTATCAACAAACAACTCGTGTTGCTGTAAGAAATCTTCCTCGCCTTCGGGGGATACGCGTTCCCAGAACGTCACCCTGCATGGATGACCCTCGACGACTTCCGTACCCGCATACTTGCTTTCGGAGATTTTCTTGGCAAGCCACTCGCCCCGATCGCCGTTGATCCAGGTTACGGTTGCTGTTCCGATCAAACAACCGTCGATATCCTCGATGGGAATCTCCTGTCCGTTTTTGTAGGTTTTGATGTCCACTTGATCGGCGGTCATGGCCACTTTGGCCGTAACCGCTTCAGCGGTGGGTGCGATTCTGCCGTCTCTGTACTTGACCTCTTGCAGTACAAGCAAATCAAAAGAGATTTGAGATATCTGGTCGTATTTCTCCGCGACGAGGGCCGCGACGCTCTTAAGGTCTGGTTCAACTCCACTGTCAACCGAATGCGGATTCAGGCAGGAGACTGACACGAGCAGGGATACGACAATGAGCATAGAGTATCGCATCACTCAATACTCCCAAGCGGGGCACGGCGTCCCCGTTCTATAATCTGACGGGCCGGTTCATGAATCAGTCTAACCACCCAACCGCCGAAATCAACGAGAATTTGGGGCAATGGCGATTCACTACATCAATTGGATTAGCACGGGCGGGGGTAGGATGATTTTCTTGATTCAGAATTCATCGTCCTATAATAACCTAATTTACGACTGCCAAACGACTTAACACAGGGTGTAATTCCACTGGTAGTGAAGAATTTTGTTGTCAAACCCAAGAAGCGGGGGTATCCTTATAAAAAGTAATGGATTGCACGGGGCGAAGGGAGTCATTTTCACAAAGATCGTTGTGTAACTCATTTCAATGTTCCCAAGGAGGAGCAACCATGAAAACACGAGTCACATTGTTGTTGGGGTGTGCGTTTGTTGTCGTTTCCTTGACCGGAGTTTTTGCAGGTCCACCAGCCAAATCCGGCGCGGTCGTCTCTACCGGTACTGACTTGCCAGCCGTAGGTCCGGCCAATGCTATTTCCAAAGACACCAGTTTGGATAAATCTATTTTGGCAGAACCAATCGCAGTTGACAAAGGTATCGTTGCGGACGCACTCACCGAACCGGGCGCACTCGTATTTCAAAGTCCAGATTCATCAGGTTCAGCGTGGGCAAACGAACGTTTTTTTTACTATGGTTTAGATAATGTTGTGTTCGCAGATCCAGTCACGATTAACAAAATTGTGTGGTATGGTGGGAAGTATGACTATACGATTCCGACCAACAATTTTAAGATTGCGTTTCACCCGAATGCTC
>CAIVHJ010000289.1 GCA_903905665.1 uncultured Phycisphaerales bacterium | reverse complement strand
GGCAAAATCACCCGGCGCCTCCACCCAATCCAATCGAGTGAATCCGTGATCGACCAAATGTCGGCAGAACCCCTCCAGATCAATCACTTCACCGCGCCGAATGGATTTTCCCTGTTGTTCGAGAAATTCCGGCGTGGGAACCGACTGCATGAGCGCCTGAATGGGCGCCACGATAATCCACGGTCGTTCACGACTTCGCACTGGCGAATCGTCCTGAGCGTTTGTGTTGACCAAAACTTTCGGCTTGAAAATCAAAGAGGTACATAACCGGAGGCGCTCACCGGCGATTTCCCCACTGGCTGTGCCTTCTCCCGGCAGTGCTTCAAAAGCCGGAAGCATCTCCACACCCGGAACAATCAGTTCCATGTCGTCGCGGGCTTCATCGGCTTGATCGAGATGGGTTGTGACGTACAGGAGTGGTCGTTGAGATTGGCGAGCCAGCAGCGCGGCCAATATCGGCGCAGACGATCCCCACAATCCCTCCGCCGCGAAGGCCCCCTGTTCCTCCGCCAGCCGAGCGACCATCGAAGAAAACACGGCATCGGTGGTGATTGTCGAAATCAAACCATCACCACTCTTATCATAACCCGCAAAGAACGAAACTCAAAGAAAATCCACATCCTGCTTTGCAAAGCAAATCTTCTACTTTGCGGAGGCAATCGCCTCCAGGAAATACGCCACGGTCCGAATCCCAGCCAGATAATCGGACACGTGGAAAAATTCGTTCGGACCGTGCAGGTTGCAGTTCGGATCCGAAAATCCCATCAGCACGCTTTCCGCTCCAAGTTCCTTTTTGAACAACGCCATGATCGGAATCGTTCCACCCTCACGAACAAATGCGGGTTTACGCCCAAACCCTTTCTCGGTGGCTGCCACGGCGGCCCGAATGGCGGGCAAGTCCAGCGGAGCGGCATAAGGCGCTGCACCACTGTGCGAAATCAACTCCAGACGAACCGTATCGGGACATATTCGACGGATGTGTTCGTCGAACAACCGCGAAATCTTGTCAGGATCCTGATTCGGAACCAATCGCATCGACACCTTGGCGCCGGTCGAAGCCGGAATAATCGTCATCGCACCCTCTGCCATATAACCACCGTATATCCCATTTACGTCGAGCGTCGGACGAACCCACTTCCGCTCCAAAGTCGTATAGCCCTTTTCCCCATCAAGTTTCGGTGCTCCGGTTTCCTGCAGATATTCTTTGTCATCAAACGGCAACCCCGCCAAATCCCGCTTCTCCTGAGCCGAAATTTCCATCACGTCGTCGTAAAAACCAGGAATTGTCACCCGCTGATTCTCATCCTTCAGCGATGCGATCATCTTGGCCAACACATTGCATGGATTGGCAAAAGTTCCTCCGAACGACCCGCTGTGCATATTCTGACGTGAACCGTAAAGTTTGATCTCCTTATAAACCAGCCCTTTCGTCCCATAGGTAATCGCGGGAATTTCGGCATTGAGTTTGCTCGTATCCGACAAAACGACCACATCGCACGCCAGTCGTTGCTTGTTTTTCGCGACCAGATCGTCCAGACTCGGTGAACCGATTTCTTCCTCTCCTTCGATCAAAAATTTGATCCGACACGGTAATTTCTTTTCGGTTTTCAGCCACGCCTCGACGGCCATCAGATGGCACATCACCTGGCCTTTGTCGTCCGCGCTGCCCCGTGCGAAAATCGCCCCGTCGCGCAACG
>CAIVHJ010000288.1 GCA_903905665.1 uncultured Phycisphaerales bacterium | reverse complement strand
GGTTTGTGCGTTGGTTGGTTGGTTGGTTGGGCGTCCGCCAAACGGCAAGCCGGAAGAATAGCCGGTAGCCGACAGCAGGTAGCCGGTAGCAAAAGTCAAAAAAGTACACGAGTCGGGAGAAGGATTTGCGGTCTTTCACTTGCCATCGCGGTCCTTCGCTCGCAGTTCGACGGTTTATTTGAGGGGAAGATGACCGTGGGATTTTCGAATTTGGTTCGTCGCTCGCTGAATGTGTGGGTCGGATTTGAGGAAGCGGACGAGATTCGAGGGGGTGATACCGAGCAAGTCGGCCAAGGGTTTGGTTTGCCCCTCCAAGGTGGAGAGCAGGCTGATGATTTCATGAACCACCAGTGGAAAGGCCAGATTTCTGGACGAGATTTGCAGGCGTCCCTCGTTGATACAAATGGCCAATTCAGGGGATGGTTGATAGTGCATCCGAACGGATGAATCACGGGGTTGGGGGTTGTGAACCTCTATATCTCGCCGCCCTTCGGGCGTGCCGCTAAACGGCCGGTCGGAATGTATCCTGTCTTCAAGTTTGTCTGTACTGCAGAAGGTATGATCCTTATCAATCACGTCGGGACGTTCGATCGCAATTTTCATTCGTAATCGTTTGAGTGCGCCGGCCTTATTTTGATGTTGGGAACGAGTTTCGTCGGCGTGGGTCGTCAGGTTGGTCGGGAGGTGGTGAAGACGAACAGCGGAACTGGTTTTGTTGCGTTTTTGCCCGCCGGGGCCAGAGGCGCGATAGGTATGAACCTCGCACTGGGCCAAGAGTGAGGCGTCGTCGAGCGTAAGAAAGGTGCGAAAAGGCGCGTGATTTGGGGATGTGGGCATCGTGCTGCTCCAGTCAGCCAGTGTATTGAATCTCCATCATTTCCCGCTCATAATAGTTCTCTTTTCCTGTTACCGAAATACCTCTTACCCCGGGACCGAACCATGAGCCTTAGCTTGATCGCACAAAACATCGGTGAATCCGCCACACTGAAGCTGAACGAAATCGCCGCCGCCCTTCGCGCGAAGGGCGAGCCGGTGATCCATCTGGGGGGGGGAGAACCCAAGAGCAAGGCGCCGATGGAGGCTTTGACGAGTGCTGCGGCGCTATTGAGCAGCGGTGAGATTCGGTACGCACCGGCGGATGGGATTCCAAGCCTGAAGAAGGCCATCATCGGATATACGGAAAAATATTATGGTCGAGCGGCAGCGCCCGAAAACGTGATTGCTTCGGGCGGGGCGAAACAGGCGATCATGGTGGCGTTGCAGGCGATTTTGAATCCGCAGGACGAGGTGATTTTTCCGGTTCCGTATTGGGTGAGTTATCCCGATATGGTGAAACTGGTGGGGGCGAATCCGGTGCCGGTGCCGCCGGCGGATGGTTCGTTTCAGCCGAAGATTCAGGACATCGAGAAGAAGGTGACCTCGAAGACAAAAGCCGTCTTGATCAACAGCCCCAATAATCCGACCGGGGTGATGTATCGCCGGGAGTTCGTCGCGGAAGTCGTAGATTTTTGCGAGCGGCGGAACTTGTATCTGATCATGGATGACATTTATCACCGGTTGTTGTTTGATGGGAACCAGCCGATCAATGTGTGCGAATTCGCCAAGGATAAAACCGAGAATTCAAAATTGGTGCTCGTCAACGGGGTGTCCAAGCAGTACGCGATGACGGGATTTCGGATCGGATGGGCGGTCGGGAACAAGACACTCATCAAGGCGATGAGCAACATCCAAAGCCATCAAACGTCCGGGCCGAGCGTGTTGTTGCAGCAGGCGGCCGTGGCGGCGTTAACCGGAGATCAGAGCAGCGTGGAGGCGCTGCGAATCACACTGGAGAACAGCCGCAACGTGATGTTGGCGAGACTGGGGACGCTGAGCGGTGCAAAAGTGACCAAACCGGATGGTACGTTTTATTGCTTTGTGGATTTCAGCGAGTACGACAAAGACTCGGTGAAGTTGTCGCGGTTTTTGCTGGACAAGGTTCGGGTCGTCACGGTTCCGGGTATTGAATTTGGACTGGACGGTTATTTGCGGTTGAGTTATTGCGGTTCGATCAAGGATATTACGGAGGGTGTGGATCGGATCAAATCGGCACTGGAGATGAAGTAGGAGATTCTCTCATTCCATCACTTTTTTCCAGACAAAGGTCAGATGCAAGAACGAGAATCTCAACCCTCCCCAACCCCTCCCTGAGAG
>CAIVHJ010000287.1 GCA_903905665.1 uncultured Phycisphaerales bacterium | reverse complement strand
CGGCATACGAGATAATGAGCGGTGACTGGAGTTCAGACTGCTCTTCCGATCTCAGACACACAGTCGTATCGGCAGTCACATGTGCGCCGATCTTGACATAGGGCGGAGAGTCCGGATCGGGCGCCGTATAGTAAGTTCCCACCATCGGTGAAACGATCTTGTGCAAACCGGCGAACTCGTCGGGAACCGCCGATGGGGTCCCACCAGCCATCCCGGTGGTAGAAGGAGCCGGCATTGTGAGAGAAGGTCCCATCGAAATCTGAGGCATCGTCGCGGGCATCATCGGAATCGAATGCGCCGATCCTCCCCGTTTTAACTCGATCTCTACTTCTCCGGATTTGTATTGCAACTCGGTGAGTTCATGCTCCACCATGAGCTGCATCAATCGTTCCATTGTATCAAGATCAATGTCCGCCAAGGGTTTCCTCCCATTCAGATGAAGCGAATCCGGTATTTTGACGTATTCACGGGCCGGCGTCAAGTGAGTCAAGCCAACATCGCCGAAGCCAAGGTCCTCGGTGCACGGGTCAGCACCCGGCATCCGTGGGCCGTTATGATCACGTCATCTTCGATCCGAATCCCGCCCAGATTCGGCAGATAGATTCCGGGTTCGACCGTCACGACCATTCCGGGTTTCAAAATGTCGTTGAATCCGTATTTCAGACGCGGCGATTCGTGAATATCGAGACCGAGTCCATGACCCAATCCGTGGCCGAAACGCTCTCCATAACCCGCTGCTTTGATGTGTTCGCGGGCCACGGCGTCAATGTCACATGCTCGTTTTCCCGGTGCGATTGCTCGAATCGCTCTTTGCTGAGCTTCGAGCACAATTTCATACAATTTCAACAAAGTCGAATGGGGCGTTCCCATGAACCAACAACGCGTGAGATCGCTGCAATAGAAATCCACCCGCGCGCCCCAATCCACAAGAATCAAACTGTTTTTGCCGACTTTTCGCGTTCCCGGTTGAGCATGCGCGATGGCGGCGTTGGATCCTTCCGCCACAATCGTTCTGAAACTCGGCTCGATCGCGCCACGGCATTTCATTTCATATTCAATCTTTGCCGCGATTTCCAATTCCGTCATTCCCACACGTATTTGCTTCCTGACTGCGGCAAACGCTCCTTCCGCCACGCGGATCGCCTGCTCAAGGCTCTTGATTTCAACATCGTCTTTGCAAATCCGCATCTGATTGACGATGGGGGGGGCGGGTTCGAGTTTCGCACCTTTGCACGCCTTCTTCACGTCGCCAAGCATGAGATACGACAGATAATCCGGCTGAAAGCACATCCGGCGAATCTTCGCCTGCGCCGTAACCTTCGCCAGATCAACCTCAAGGGAACCCATCCGCATCGAAACCTTTGCCCAGGGGATCTGCTGTCGAGCCTCTCCCTCAAACCGGCCATCGGTGCATACGTAAACATCCTTCGGTGTGATCAGAACCGCGCCGTCTTCACCGACAAAACCGGTCAGATAAATCTGGTCCATCCGGTTGGTGATGAGATAAGCAGGAACTTTGTGCTGAGCCATCATGCGCCGACATCGGCTCAGGCGGTTCTGAATATGCAAAGCCGGCTTGATCTTTCGTACCGAATGTTTGGGCTTCAACACAATATCCTCCTCAAACGAGTTCTGAGAGAATCATGGATTTTTCTTATCCTCGGCAGGTTTTTCCGATGGCGCCGGTGTGATCTCCGGAACCGGTGCCGTAAAATCCAGTGTGGGGATTCCACCGACGGGTACCTGCCACTTTCCGGCGTTCAGTTTCCCGGTCGCATCCTTGGACCCGACCCAGAAAAACAACGCCGTCAGAATTTTGGCTGCGCGTTCGGACGCGGACAATCCCAGCGCCGAAGCTAGTCCACCGTTGGGCGGCGCCTCTTTCGTTACCTTGGCCAACAGGCGCTCGCAAAGCGCCGCTCCGACCTGCAACTGCACCCGCCCTTCAGAGCTTCGGTTCCCGTACAGAGACTGATGTGTATACAAAGTCAGATACTGGGCAGCTACTCGAACCAGTTGAATTTGATCCGCTTCGTTGAACGCACCGCACAAATCCAGCATCCGAACCCAGGCCACTTCTTCCGGCGCACAGGAAATCGCAGGACCGTTCGCGTACGTTTGATATCGTGATTCAAGGATGGCAAGCAGGTTCCTGGCTTGGTCTTCCTTATTGATGGCGGCGTTAAAACATTGATAGATGAGACTGAGTACGATCGGATTGTCCTCTTTCGCAGCCAATGGACCCAGCGATTTCATTAGCCCAATATACTTTGCAGGGTCCGCCACCCACTTCTCGCGAAGCCCCGCAATTCCCTGAAGGGCCATGGTCCGACTCGCGACATTGGACGATTCCATCGCTGCCTGAAATCCGGGCAACGTTTCCAGATCGGTTAGTGCAATCAGAGTACCCAATACGGCATGTTCTGCATCGGGGCTTAACCCGTTGCGTTCCTGTACGAAAACAACGGCCAATCGTTCGGCATAGCGTCGCCGAAAAATCGGTGAATTTCCCGCAATTTTATACTCGCTGATCATCTGTTCCTGAGTCGTTCGGATGTTCGAAGGGTTTCCCACATCAGATTGCAGGCGAGATATCTGCGACTTGAAGTACTCGTCCAACTGGTCCAGGTCCCCGGGAGTCAGTTCGGACTTATTCCGCAAACTGTCCAAGCTCGGTCGGGCGGGTGTCTGGGCCCCAACCGTCTGGGCAGATGCACAGAACATCAGGATCAGAATCATGACCCTTGTTGTGGATACGCGGGACATCGAGTCTCCCCTTTTGATAAGCCGAATGCTATCTATCCCTGGTTTCCTGAATCCCTAAGTCCATTTCAATGTT
>CAIVHJ010000286.1 GCA_903905665.1 uncultured Phycisphaerales bacterium | reverse complement strand
CATAGCACAGCAGCGCCGCCAGTGTCAGCGTGGTCTGAATGATCGTATTCTGAGCCGCCAACCAGCCCACTGCATACGCCGAGTGAGGATATATCCCGAACAACACGCCGGCAAAAAACGTCCAGAAAAAATTTCGCGTTAACTGAAAGCACAACACATAGACCAGCAGCGTGCAGACAGTGTGCCACAACATGCTCGACGCATGTTGCAGCGGAACCGATCCGCCGGACCATTGCTGAATCGCTTTCATCCACGCCATCACTGCCGGTCGGCTGTAATCCCACCGATAATCCTTGTCCTGCCACCACGTGTCCAGCCATCGCGCAGGTTCGAGCGTCGTACTGGTCAACAAATCATGGAACGTCCACCGCGCCGCTCGCAAACTCCTCTGATGCCAGTGATCATCGAGAAACAGACCATCCCCCAGCGCCCCCCAGTGCGCCCCGATCGTGATGACTGCTAATAGTCCGATGTATCGAATGTGTGTGAACAACCTACATTGCTCCCCGCTTTTCGCTTTGCGCAACGGCGTCTTCGCATTGGCTCTGAAGTTGCGATCGGGGAACTCCACCCTCGATGAAGTCCCACGGCAGGATTTCGTCAAACGATCGCGTGCGATGGGCATAAAATGCCGGATCGACTCCCGTGGCTTCAAAAGCATGGGCCCAGCGCGAATCATCGAAACACTCGTCCCAGGCATCGAACCGCGCGCCGTTTCGCCATGCCCACTCAATGACATCCGCCAAACGACGATCCCCGCGCGAAAAAACCCCTTCCAGAATCGAACGCTCCACCGAATGCGTCTTTAGCACAACGTGGCGCGATGAGCGGAACATCTCCCGAAGGCTCCGTCGGACTTCGTGAAAATACTCCGCCGGTTTCTGGGCGACCCACTGAAACGGCGTAAACGGTTTGGGAACCAGCCAACCCACCGAAACCGTGACTTTGGCCGGCCCCTTCCCGATTTGGCGGCGCAACTGGCTGATCGCATGACTTAACTCCCAGATACCCGCCACGTCCTCCGACCGCTCTCCGGGGAGACCCGCCATAAAATACAACTTCACGCTTTTCCAACCCGCCTCATACGCCCGCAATACACCGTCCATCAGCGGACCGTCCGAAACTTTTTTGTGAATCACCGCGCGCAAATCGTCCGTCGCCGCTTCCACCGCAAGCGTCAAACCACCTTTGCGCACACGATTGATCTGAGATGGAATATCTTCAAGCAGCCGATCCACCCGAAGCGACGGCAACGATAAATTCACCTGGCGCGGGGCAAATCGCTCGTTCAAACGTTCCGTCAGTTCCTTCAGGTTCGGATAATCCGACGTGGACAACGACAGCAATCCGATTTCGTCGATCCCCGTCGCACGCCACGCCTGCTCCGCCAATTCCAGAATCGTTTCGATGCGGCGATGTCGCACCGGTCGCTTGGTAAACCCCGCGTGGCAAAAACGGCATCCGTGGGGACAACCCCGCATGATTTCGATCCCGATCCGATCGTGGACCACTTCCGTATTCGGCACCAGCGGACGAACCGGAAACGGCGCCTCGTTCAGATCGCCGACGTGGCATCGTCTGATACGCGTCGGCAAACCCACATGCTTCGGATGCATTTCCGAAATCGTTCCGTCGGGTCGATACGACACTTCATACAGATTCGGCGCATAAAGCCATGCAAACCGATGAGCCAGATCCAAAACCATATCCCGCCGCCGGACCCCGCTTCGCTTCAATTCGCGAATGTGTCGCAGCACGTCGGCAAATGATTCCTCCCCGTCACCCACGATCACCAGATCAACGAACGGCGCCAGCGGCTCCGGGTTGTCCGCCTGCGGCCCTCCCATCAGCACCAGCGGATCGTCATCTTCCCGATGCTCCGATCGAATCGGAATCCCCGCCAGATCGAGCACGTTGAGTACATTCGTGAAGTTCATCTCATAAGACACCGAAATCGCCACAAGGTCCGCCGACGAAACCTCCTGCCGTGTGTCCCAGGTAAACAGCGGAATTCTTTTTTCTCGCATCACCCGCTCAGCGTCGATCCAGGGCGCGTACACCCGCTCCACGCAGATGCCTTCGAGATGATTCCCGATCCAGTATAAAACATGCGAACCCAGATGACTCATGCCGACGGCATAGGTATCCGGGAACACCAGCGCCACACGAACCTCCGCCCGTTCCCAATCACCCGGACGCACCAACTGATTGATTTCCCCGCCGAGATATTGCGCCGGTTTCTGAACGTCCGGCAGCAACTCTCCCGACACACGATCAAAAAGAATGGATGGAGTTGGTATGACCATGGACTCGGTTTCATCGCACGGCGTTCAGGGCTTTTTGTTCCTCATTCGTCGTTTCCCCGCCGGGTCCGCGCTGTCGGTCAAAAAAATTCAGGATCAGGCTGTAGTAATACGAACGGCAATAGGCGGGAAATCCCACGTGTCCGCCCCCCGGCAAAATCACCGCCGCCACCAACGGATTCTCGGTTCTCGCAATCAGATCGGCAACATCCTGCGCCGGAAGCAGCGGATCATTCACCGCCTGTATGATCAAAACCGGAACACGGGCCTTTTCCAGCTTATCGCCCGTCGGCTCATTCTTGTAAGGCAAAAACCGCAAAAAACGGCTGCCATGCCACACCGGATCGTCCGGATTGGAATACGTCAATCCGTAACCCCGAATCTCGGTCGTCACGAGCTCACGCAGACTACCGTTGGCCGGTTCGAATCCTTTTTGTCGCTTGCGATCCTTGAGGATGTTTTGAAACCCGTTCAGAACCGGCGAGAAAATCGCAGACTGGGGTTGTTCCAGTTCATCCATCAGTCGTTCAAAATCCAAAACCGGCGAAAACGCAATAATCCCCGCGGTGTAATGCCGCCGGGCGCCACCGATCCGAATCTGCGGACGAAACACCGCACTGACCGATGGATCATCCTCGTCTCGGCCGTCCACCCACGATGTCAACAACGCCGTGTGCGCCCCCCAGCAAAATCCCACCAGCCCCGTGCGATTCACTTCGGGCTTTGCTTCAAGCCACTCCGACACCGTCAGTAAATCTGTCGTCTCTGCGACACCCCAGGCGGCATAGATATGGGGGTATCGCACTTCGGTTTGCCCACACCCCCGCAATTCCAGCGACAATACATGGAAACCGCGATCACGCAGCGACATCGCCAGATCGCGCGTCCGCAGCACCCCGTTGTCTCCGTACAACCCCGGCAAAAGCACAATGCAGTCGGCTTGGATCACCTGACCGTTCCGCTCCGCCAAGCCCAGCCGTCCCGACAACTCCAGATTCGGGTACGTGATATCATGCGTCGGTATCCAAACCTCCTCAAATCCCGGCCACGCAGGAGGTTTTTCAGTCACGTAGAACTTCGTCGCCGAAAGATGAGCAGTATGAGTCAATCCGCTGATGTTGCCCAGGATCGTATCCATGTCCTCAAATTTTCTTCCAAAATGGGCAAACACATCAACCGCCTGTCCGTCGGAACTGACCAGGTCTTCTGTACACAGGGGACTGCATTGATGGCGAGGCAACAGCGGTTCCAATTGGGCGTGCGCGTCAGCAAGCCAATCTCGCATGGTCGCTTGCGCTGCTGCGCGGGGCGGCTCGACAAGCTTGATATCTCCATCCGTCATCGGACATGAACGTTCCGAAAAGCATCCCGTGACCATCGCCATAATCCAGACCGCTCCAAAATATCCGTTCCTTCTTGTTCCGGTTGAAATGACGAAACTCTTCACACGCGGTAATATAACGGATCATCCACGCGATCCCAAGTCGTCTTTTGTGAAGCTTGGAATCACGAGGCCGAGGCGGTGCAACGCTCAGGTGGAATTTTCGACCATGAATATTCGAGTCATCAAATGGACGATGCTTTTCCTGTGGTGCACGGCACCGGCCTTTGCGCAAAATCCTCCGATGACACCACAGAATCTGCAGGTCTGGATTGACCGGCTGAGCGATCCTTCGGCGGAGGTGCGCGACGATGCCGTGCGACAACTCTACGCCGCCGGCCCACAGGCGATGGCGGCCCTGAAACAATTGAATCCCGGCGACGATTATGAAGCATCCCTGCGGGCGCAAAAAATCCTCGAAAAAATCAGCACCCTGTACTGGGTCGGCGCCAAAGTTGAATTGAGCGCCGATCACACGACGATCCATTGGGACGAACCCGTGACGCTGAGCGTCAAAATGACCAACCTGTCTGAATTTCCAATCCAGTTGCCCTTCCTGCTGCAAAATCGCTCTCAACTGGACGCCGATCCCACGGCCGTTCAGTTCGGAAATATGCTTGACCTCGCCGACTATCTGCACGTCGCGGCGCCCAATGGCGACGAAATACCCTTGGCATACGACGATTATCGCGGTTGTGATTCCCTCGAAAAATCAGTGAATATACGCGCCGTACATGAACCGGCCGCAGTCCTGTCGGCGGGACAGACTTTTGTCCTGAATCTCTCGGAATTCAACCGAGGAGCAGCGCGATTCCGCCTGCTCGAAAAAGGCGATTACAAAATTCGCTTCGTCTATCAACCCGAATGGGATGATGAACAACTCCGAAAGAATCAGGTGGGGTTGGTAACAGGCAACGAAATCACACTGACCGTCACCGAACCCGCCTCGGAAGTCATCCGCAATGCCCAGCGTGAACTCCAGGCGGATTTGCACCTCGAAAAATCCGAACTGGTCGTCACACTGCGATGCACTCACGATCGACCCGTGGGCGTCAATTTGAACTTCGGTGGATCGGCAACAGCCGGCTTTGCCCAACTAATCTGGGTGCTGCATTCTGGTTCCCAGACATGGGAAACCGATCACGTCTGGAACGAAATAATGCCTTGGCAACCCGATCGTATCCGTACCCTCAAGCCGACCGAAACCGTCGAAGTCCTTCGAGCTTCGCTTTCGGATATCCTGCAGTTCAAACCGCTCGCCGAACATATCCCACCCGGTGCGCCCTTTTCGCTTGCGGTCAGATACAACAACTTTCTCAGCCGAACCACGCCGCCGAACCCACCCCCTGCTCCGGCGCAAACAGACTCGGATTCCCAACCCAATCGTGATCGCACTCGGGACTGGGCGAGAGCTTTTCCATGGTCAATCTTCACCGGTTCATGCACCAGCACTTCGTTGGAAATCAACCCCGCTGAAAAATGAAAAACGGATGTCAAAAGACGTACCGGAAAAGAACCTTTGGTTGGAACTCCGATTGAAACTCGGTGGAGTGGACATTCATCACAGAAGATGGTAATGGAGAGATAGGGGCTACCCCCGGTTCGGTATGACCAGGCAGACCCATCTTTAAGTCCGACCGAACAGATCGGATTGAATGGGCGGGCAACAAACATGCACAGCGAACAACTCCGACAATTGCTGGATTCCATTCGTCTCGGCCAAACTTCGACCGATGAAGCCATCGAACGGCTTCGCCACTGGCCCTATGAAGACCTTGGTTTCGCCAAACTCGACCATCATCGCGGTGTGCGATGCGGATTCCCCGAAGTCATCTATTGCGAAGGCAAAACTCTCGAGCAGATTGAGACGATTTTCGCTCGCTGTGCTCAGGCCGGGGGAAACGTTTTGGCGACACGCGCCGATCGCAACATATTCGATATCGTGAAATCAAAATACCCATCCGCCGATTATCACGATCTCGCCCGCGCCATCACCTTGCGTCAGCAGCCCGCGAAAACAGGCGCCGGTTTCGTGGCGATTGTGACGGCGGGAACCGCAGATATGCCTGTGGCGGAAGAGGCGCGGGTCACCGCCGAAATCATGGATCATGCCGTTCAGACGTACTATGATGTGGGAGTGGCGGGCCTGCACCGTTTGCTTGCGCACGTCGGAGACTTGCAGCGGGCCCGTGTGATCGTCGTCGTGGCAGGCATGGAAGGCGCGCTGGCCAGTGTGGTGGGGGGACTGGTGGCGGTTCCGGTGATCGCCGTTCCGACCAGCGTTGGATACGGAGCCAGTTTCGGCGGCTTGGCTCCCCTGCTGACCATGCTCAACAGCTGCGCCAACAACGTTGCCGTGGTCAACATCGACAACGGATTCGGGGCTGGATATATCGCGGCACTCATCAGCCGATCGGCGGATCGCTAACATGATTTACACCCTTCCCAAACATCCCGCCCGCACCCCCGAGGCCCACAAGGGATACTTCGGTCGTGTGCTCATCATCGGAGGAAGCCGATACATGGCCGGGGCCCCGGCGCTCACCGCTCTGGCCGCCCTGCGAAGCGGAGCCGGACTCGTCCAAATCGCCTGCCCCGACGAAATTCGATCGACGATATTCTCCATCGTCCCGTGTGCGACGACGTGCTCGTGGGATCATTTCGGTTCGTTCAACGCTACCGTCCGTGCCATCGGACCGGGTTGCGCCAACGAATTGCAGGTGTCGCAGTTGTTCGACTGGCTGCAGGATCGAAGTACGCCGGTCGTCATCGACGCCGATGGCTTGAACACCCTCGCCAAAATCAAAAACTGGCCGGCGTATACCCACGAACAGATTGTCCTGACGCCGCATCCCGGTGAGATGGGCCGTTTGCTGGAGAAGATGGAAAACCCGCCGGCAACGAAAAATCGTTCGGAACTCGCTCAGGCGGTTGCCAAATCCACGAGCACCGTCGTCGTCCTCAAAGGTCATCAGACCGTCGTGGCGGATCGCTCCCGCGTCTATGTCAACACCACGGGAAATCCGGGAATGGCAACCGGGGGGAGCGGTGACGTGCTGACGGGCGTGATCACTGCGCTGATGGGTCAGGGATTGTCCTGCTACGACGCTGCCTGTCTGGGCGTGTACCTGCACGGTTTGGCGGGAGACATCGCCGCCGAAAAAATCGGTCAGATTTCTCTCATTGCCACAGACCTCATCGACGCCCTTCCCGAAGCGTTCCAGCGACATCAACAACCTGATCGGTGACGCCGGAGATTCCTTCAAACCAATCCGAAGAATTGCTCGGCATTGCTGGTTGTGATTTCGGCAATTTCCTGTGCGGTTGTGTTTTTCAGTTTTGCCACAAAATGGGCCAGATGAATCAGCATGTGGGGTTCGTTGGGTTTGACTTTGCGATGCGGCTCCGGGGTCATATAGGGCGCGTCGGTTTCGAGCATGAAACGATCCATAGGGCAGTCGCGAACGATTTGCTGCAATTCAGCCGCGTTTTTGAACGTGACGACTCCGGTGAACGACAGCCACCAGCCGCGATCAAGGATGATTTTCGCGTCGTCGGATGTTCCACCGAAACAATGAAAGACGACTCTGCGGTTTCGATAGTCCATGTCGTCGAGAATCGACAGCATGTCGGGCATGGCTTCGCGGCAGTGCAGAATCACGGGCAGATCGGCGGTTTTGGCCATCAGCAACTGGCGTCGCAAAACGGCTTGCTGGACGGCCGGTTCCGCGAAATGATAGTGGTAATCCAGACCGATTTCACCCCACGCTACCACACGGGGGTGGTGCCGAATTTCACGTAGTTCCACCCAGTCCTCCGGCCGGACTTTTGCGGCTTCATGGGGATGAATCCCCACGGTAGCCGAGACGCCCTCGAACTGATCGGCGACGTCGATGGCGCAACGAGAATCCGACGCGTTGACGGCAACAGTGATCAGCCGAGAAATCCCCGCCCGGTGTGCACGGTCCCACACCGACCAGAGTTGCCGATACAACTCCGCCGAAGTCAAATGACAATGAGTATCCACGAGTCTCATAAAACCAACGCTATAAAATACCAGAATTAACGCTTCCGGCGTAGTCAGGGAATTTCAAACGCGTTCGGATAATGCCGGAGGTTGGGTCGATCGGATTCATCGATCTCCACCGTCAACACGTCAAACCGGCAGGGGTAGGCCTCCATCCGATGGGTGGCGACAAAGCGGCGGGCGATGCGAGCGATTTTTCGCTGCTTGGAGCGGGGGACGAGTTCCTCCGGTGAAACGTCTATGCCGTGTCGGGTCTTAATCTCCACGAAGCAAAGAGTCCCATTTGAAAGGGTGATCAAATCGATCTCACCGATCGGGCAGGAATAGTTGCGAACCAAAATTTTGTGGCGCGCCTTTTTCAAGAATGCAAGAGCCAGTTGCTCCCCGCGACGTCCCAGTTCAAGATGATCACGACTCATGCGCGATAACCTCTTGTCGGCGGATGCTTCGTCGTCAACCGTCGATCGGGCGGTTGAACGAAAAAACCCACGGATAACCGTCCGTGGGTTTTGAACAAATTCAAGACGCGTTTTCGATTTTACACTTCGATGGGCTGAAGTTCGCGGGGTGGATTGGAAGGTTTGGCCGACTTCCCAGAGTCAGTCGATCCTTCCGCCGAACTTTCGTCCGAACTTCCATGGCGTTCCCGCAGCCGACGCGCTTTGCCCAACCGCTCACGCAAATAATACAACTTGGCACGACGAACCTGACCCGTTCGTCGGACCTCCACTTTGGCCAAGGTGGGCGAATGCAGAGGAAATGTTCGTTCCACGCCCTCGTTGGAGACGATTCGGCGAACCGTGAACATTTCACCCAGCCCCGCGCCCCGACGCGCGATCACCACGCCGACGAACGGCTGAATTCGCTCCTTGTCTCCTTCCTTGATCCGAACAGACACACTCACCGTGTCCCCAATCCGAAACTGGGGGGGATTCTCTTTCCTGTATTTCGCCTCTACCGCTCGAATAATATCCTGACTCATGGGAAAACTCCGAAAAATCTACGACGGGCAATCTCAAACTTGAATGCCCGCGGCTCCTTGAATTTCATGTTTCGCTGTTTTGTGGTCCTTCGTTTTTCAGCAAATCCGGACGCCGCGATCGGGTCCGTACCAGCGACTGCTCTTTTCTCCACGCCTCGATTTCGGCATGATGACCCGAAAGCAACACTTCCGGAACCACCATCCCGCGAAATTCACGCGGTCGCGTATACTGCGGATACTCCAGCACATCGCCGGAAAACGATTCATCCACCGAGGATTCGTCGTCGCCCAACGCTCCCGGAAGCAACCGCACCACCGCATCGATCACTACCATCGCCGCCGGTTCACCCCCGGAAAGCACATAGTCGCCGATCGAAATTTCCTCGGCGTTCAATCCGAGACGGATGCGTTCGTCAAATCCCTCATAATGCCCGCAAACCAGCAGCAATCGGGGCAAATCCGCAAGTTTCCGAACGTGCCGCTGAGTCAATCGCTGCCCCTGCGGGGTCAGCAAAATTCGATGCACCGGTCGGGAATCCATTGCTTCCGCGTGCTCGACGCATGCGAACACCGGTCCGCACATCATCACCATTCCCGGTCCGCCGCCGAACGGCTTGTCATCCACGCTGCGGTGTTTGTCGGTCGTAAAATCCCGTATGTTCGTCCGGATGATCTCGACAAGACCGCGATTTTTCGCCCGACCGACGATGCTCGTCTCGATGAATGTCTCGAACACCTCCGGAAACAAAGTCAGCACGTCGATTCGCATCTCACAAGGTTGCCTATTCTTTTTCTTTCTTGACAGCCTTTTCCTTCGGCTTGAGCGGATGTCTCTTCGTGTGGTCCAGATACGGACCGCTCGCCAGACCTTCGCGCCGCAACAAACTGTGAACCGTTTCGGACGGTTGAGCACCCACCCCCAACCAGTACTGAATGCGCTCACGGTTGATGGATAATTGTTTGGTCGGGTCTTTGTGTATCGGATCGTAGTGACCCAGCTCTTCAATCACGTCGCCGTCGCGCTTTTTGCGACGATCCACCGCCGTAATCCGAAAAAACGGACGATGAAGCCGACCCATCCGCTTGAGACGTATTGTGACTGCCAAGTTGCCGCTCCTCTTCGTAGATACATGCCGCGTCGAATGTTACGGGAAACGCAGAATCACGTATTATACCAAAACCTATGCTGATGACAAGCGATTTGATGAAAAACCACACCACAAAGCCGTGAACGAGATTTGCACCATAGATAGAAACTGATTATCGGCGACCCCAATCCGTTGGGGTTTCTGCGGGGTCAGCGCCTGTGTTTTTTACGCTGTTTGCGTTTGTCTTTGGAACTGAGTTTGCGGTCCTT
>CAIVHJ010000285.1 GCA_903905665.1 uncultured Phycisphaerales bacterium | reverse complement strand
TTGGGTCATCCCTGATCTCCTGTGGCAACCGTGCCACAGAATTCATCGGCCAATCAGGGGTTATTCGGATAAGCTCTAATTACCGACGATGAATCCTTGATGATCAGTGCCAATCGTGTCACCCGGTCCATCCGGCGATTCGTGCCATCATCCACCAGAAAGCGCGGCCTTTGCGATAACAATTGAAGCAGTGAGAATGAGCACAGTTCTCCGATTCGTTACTGCAATCGGCTGCCGGACAACTGTGGGCTTCACACCAAGTCGTGCACCAGGCGCATGCATCACTGTCATCGGGATAAAAATTACCATTGGGATCGTAACTTTCGATGTCGGCAAAGTCAAAAAGAATCTTATTGTTGTTTCGACAGTAATTACGAATCTGCTCGTTGCGAATATTGAGGTTGCCGTCGATGCCGGTTCCATCCAAATGTCCCGTCATGTAAATGAACGTGACATTGGGATAATCCTGCTCCAGTTGATTCAGGGCCTGCAAATAAGTGTTAATTCCCTCTTCCGTGTTGTCACTTACGCCACCACACCACGACCACATCACCATGTTGATGGTGCTGTCGGCATTGAGCAGGGTTCTGGTGTATTCTTCCCAGGCCAAATCGCCCTCGTGTCCCAGATCGATCGTGTCATCGTCCTGCATATATACGCTGGGAGAACGCCTGCTGCTTGCGAATCGGGTGTCCAGAGCGGCGATCATGTTCATCCCGGTGATGATCTGACTTCCGTGAGAAGTGTGGCCATAGAAAATGCGGTAGTTTGAATGGATCTGCTGAATAATACCGTCCGGGATACCGTCAAAATTATCGGCTGACGTATGGTCTGCGATAACGGGACGGGTTGCGATATTGCCGTTGTTATTCGTGTTCTGGTTGTCGTTTTGGTTGGTGGTGGGCAATCCATTGTCATTTTGGTTTACGTTGCCATTGCTGTTGCCGTTGGAGCCGTCGGTTGTACTGCAACCAGCGAGACACAACAATGCGATCCACATTGAGACGTGACGATAAGTTGATTTCATGTTCGGTTCCTCCATGTTCTTTCAATTATGAGATGCAAGTATATCTTGAGTTGTGTTGCCATCAAAGGTAACGATACCTTTTCTGATGACTCTTTGAATAAGAGATTGACCGATTTCGTAGAGAAAACGATCAAAGTTGGGGGTAGCAAGTATGACGAGGTCGGCTTGGTGGCCGACGGCGACGGCGCCGAGGCGGTCGTGACGGTTGAGGGCGGCGGCGGCGTTGGCAGTACAAGCGACCAATACTTCCAGCGGGGTCATTTTCCTCTGGCAACAGGCGATGCTCATGACCAACGGGAGGGAAGAAATCATACACGATCCCGGATTGAAGTCCGTCGCAATCGCTACCGGCAGGCCGGCGTCGAGGATGCGTCGGGCGGGAGCTTGTGGAACGCCGAGGAAGAAACTGCTGCCGGGCAAGAGCACGGCAATCGTTCCCGCTGCTTTCATGGCGGACAGTCCTGCATCATCGATCTTTTCAAGGTGATCCGCCGAGATCGCACCGACCTTGCCCGCCAGGCGGCTGGCGCCCATCTGAGTGATCTGGTCGGCGTGAACACGCGGTCGGAGGCCGAATCGCTTTGCTTTTTCGAACAAGCGACGCGATTGTTCGACGGAAAAGGCGATGTTTTCGCAAAAGACGTCGCAAAATTCCGCTCCAGTTGCCGCGACTTGTTTGAGCATGTCGTCGCTGAACATCTGGTCGAGATACTCATCGGCACGGCTGGTAAATTCCGGGGGGATCGTATGGGCGGCGAGATAGGTAGAAACCAATTCCGGCAACCCGGCGTGATTCGGATTGGGGGACACGCGCGGGCTGAAGCCCGCGGCTCCTTCGGATCGTAATTCGGCGAGGGTGTTGAGCATCTTGAGTTCATCGGCGGGAGTCAGACCATAACCGCTTTTGATTTCCACGCAGGTGACGCCGTTTTGCAACATGTGCCGCAAACGAGGTCGAGCGAGTTCGATCAACTGATCTTTCGTAGCGGCGCGGACGGCCTGCATCGTGTTGCGGATTCCGCCGCCGGCGCGGGCGATCTCTTTGTAAGTTTTCCCGGCGCAGCGAAGCGCAAATTCATGTTCACGCGTACCGGCGAACACCGTGTGGGTATGACAGTCGATCAGACCGGGGATCACGCAACCGCCGCGAGCGTCAATGATGGAAGAAAAGAACTGAGGACTGAGGACTGAGGACTGAGCGGAATTCAGGATTGCGGAAGGCGGATTGCGGAATTCAGGAGGGAGGTCGGATTCTCTACCGAACCATTTGATTTTGTCGTCCTCGATTACAACCGTCGCATGCTCAACAATTTGCACCGCCTCGGCCATTCGAGGGCCGGCGATCGGGCCGGGAGGGACGATCAGCAGTTGACCGATGTTGTGAATGAGCGTGTACACGTCATGTCCCTATTGACGGATTCCTTGTCCGTTTCGCTTGTGTCGGTTCGTTTCTGCGAACCTTTCAGGCGACGATCAATCGCATCGTGTCAGGGGAGTATTCTCGGCTCATTATGGATTGCGTGCAAGCCGTTTTCCGATTCGGAACTTGGCCATTCTGAGCGGATGCAGGTACAATATCT
>CAIVHJ010000284.1 GCA_903905665.1 uncultured Phycisphaerales bacterium | reverse complement strand
GATGGTTTATTTGCAATTGACGCGGGGAGCGGCGCCGCGAAGTCATGTTTATCCGGAGCGGTGGGAGCCGACGGTCGTGTTGACGTTCAAGGCGGCGCCGGTGATTTCCGCCGAAAAACGAGAGAAGGGCATTGCGGTGGTGACGCGGCTGGATTTTCGCTGGAGCAAGTGCCACATCAAATCGATTGCGCTGCTGCCGAGCGTGATGGCCAAAAACGAAGCCCTGACGGCCGGTTTCGACGACGTGGTGTTCGTGGGACCGGAAGGGGACGTTCGGGAGGCGAGCGCGTCGAATATATTCATGATTCGCCGGGGGATGCTGTTGACGCCGCCGCGGAACGAGACGATTTTGCCGGGGATCACGCGAAAGTGGATTTTGTCGTGCGCGAAGAAAATTGAATTGCCGTGCGAGCAAAAACGGATTTTGCTGGACGATTTGTACGGGGCGGACGAGGCATTCATCAGCAGTACGACGATTGATTTGCTGCCGGTGGTTCGCGTGGACGATCACAAAATCGGAAGCGGAGTTCCGGGTCCGATCAGCGTGCGACTGTACGGGCAAATGATTCGGGATCTCCAAACGATGTCACGGGAATCGCCGTGATTTCATCCAGGGGAAAATGATCACGTTTTCGATTCAATCGGGATCGAACGGGAACTGCATTTTTGTGCAGGCGGACGGTGTTTGTCTGCTGTTTGACGCGGGGGTAAGCGGGCGAACGCTCAAGGCCCGATTGGCGGCTCGCGGCTATGCGATGCCGATGAAGCTGGATGCGTTGTTCGTTTCGCACGAACACAGCGACCACATTCGATGCGCGGGCGTAGTTCATCGGATGTTCGGCGCACCGCTTTATGTCACACGGTCCACACTTGGCGCGACGCATTGCAATTTGGGGGCGTTGGGTGACGTACATCATTTTCGGGCGGGGCAATCGCTAACGATCGGCTCAGTGACGGTGCACACGATTCCGACGGAGCATGACGCCGTGGACGGAGTGGCGTTCGTGGTGGAAAGTGCGGGACGCCGATTGGGAATTTTTACTGATTTGGGGCATCCGTTTGCGAAGTTGGCGGAGGCGCTGGATTCGGTGGATGCGGCGTATCTGGAGAGCAACTATGATCCGACGCTGCTTAAGACGGGGCCGTATCCCGAAATGTTGAAGCGGCGGATCGCGGGTCCGGGAGGTCACCTGTCGAACGAAGAATCGGCTCAACTTGTTCGGGAGGCGGGTCCGAAACGTCACCGTTGGATTGCGCTGTCCCATTTGAGCGAGCAGAACAACCGTCCCGAATTGGCGCTGGAAACTCACCGACAAATCACGGGTTCGTCGTTTCCGTATGTATTAGCCAGTCGCTATGAAGTATCACCCTGCTGGGAGGTCTGACGTGGTTTGCGTAGGATCAAATTGATACACTGTAAGTGTCGATGGAGCAAATCGGGAGGATGAGGTTCGACCCTCCCCCTAACCCCTCCCTGAAAGGGAAGGGTGTGAAGAAGAACCCCCTGCTGGCGCAGGGGGCCCTGATGCAAGCGTGAGGAAAATGGGGACGACCGAAAGGGAGAAGATAGGGTACGGCAGGGGGCAGATATGGTGAATTTATTTTTGGGGGAGACATTTCGGCTGGGGATGCGCAATCTGCGATTGCACAAGTTGCGTTCGCTGCTGACGGCGCTGGGGATTATTTTCGGGGTGGCGGCGGTGATCTGCATGTTGTCGATCAGCGAGGGGGCGGCGGCGGACGAATTGCGATTGATTCAGTTGCTGGGGACGGAAAACATCATCGTTCAGTCGGTTCGGCCTCAGCAGGAAACCGACGTGACCAAGAGCAAAAACACGCGGATGCTGGAGTACGGAATTACACGTCGTGATGCGGACATCATCCGGCAGACGATTCCGCACATCCGCGAAGTGATTCCGATGCAGGATGTGGCGTTTCTGGCGATGCGGGGGGAGAAGCAGTACCCGGCCACGACGGTCGGAACGACGTCGGCGCTGTTCGAGCGGGTTCACTTGAGTATTGCACCCGGGGGTCGCGCGCTTGCTTCACTGGACCTTCAAACCAAAGCCAAAGTTTGTGTCATCGGATCGGACGTAGCGAAATCGTTGTTTCCGCTTGCGGACCCACTGCATGACACCGTCATGGTGGTGAATCAAAGCACGGGCGGGGTACCCTATGAAGTGGTGGGCGTGCTGAAACCGGTGCAGACGGCTGGTGCTCCGGCGAGAACGACCAACGAACGGGATTTCAATCGAGAAATCTACATTCCGCTGACGACGGCGGAGTCGAGTTACGGGGACAAGCTTCTGAAAGTTTCCGCCGGTACCGAGGAATTCATGGATGTGCAGCTCAGTGGTTTGTACGTGGTGGTGGATCACATGGACCGCGTCAAGAAAGTGGCGGAGATGGTCGCGCGGGTTTTTGAATCGCAGCACAAGCAGCAGGATTATGATATTCGCGTACCGCTGGCGAGTCTGGAGTTGGCGCAGAAGAAAAAACACGATCAGCAACTGGTGCTGGGGATCATCGCGGCGGTGTCGCTGGTGGTGGGTGGGATCGGGATCATGAACATCATGCTGGCGACGGTGACGGAACGGACGCGGGAGATCGGGATTCGGCGGGCGCTGGGCGCGAAGCAACGGCACATCACGCTGCAGTTTTTGGTGGAGACGGTGGTGTTGTCGATGGCGGGAGGGTTGCTGGGAATCGCACTGGGCTGGATCAGCGCCTGGGGGATCAACTGGCTGGTGCACTGGCAGACGATTGTTCATTTGTGGACGGTCGTGGTCAGTTTCGTTCTTTCGGTGCTGGTCGGGATATTCTTCGGGATGTATCCGGCGATTCGGGCGGCGCAGCTTGATCCGATCGTGGCGTTGCGATACGAATAGGTTTGGAGGTATGGGGATGGTGAAGGTGATTTTGGCGGTTCTGGCGGGAGCGGTCGGCGCCGTCGTGGGCGGTTATCTGGTCAGCGTCGTCTGGAAGGTGAATTTGTACGTTCCGTTTGTTCCGGGGGCAGCGGTGGGTTATTTGATTTCGGTGGTCGTTCGGAAACGGACCTGGCCGGTGGCTGTTGCGGCAGGGGTGTTTGGTTTTGTGGGGATGGTCTTTGGGGATTCGCTGACGCATATCCTTCCAAATTATCCGGGGACATGGAATTATTTCACGCACTTCTGGTTGGCGTGGACACCGGTGAAAGTTTCGTTTTGGGTGCTGAATGTGGTAATCGCGGTGTGGTTTGCAGGGATGGGTGAGGGGTACGTTGCCGCAAGATCGGGGATGGTGATGAGACCTTGTCCGAAATGCGGGAGCGGAAATTCTCCGGCGGCAAAATTTTGTGGTGAATGCGGAGAATCCTTGTCGTGAGGTTTCACGGGGTGTTCATTTCTTGATCGGCGCTAGGTCGATTGAACTTCGGTCATTTCGTATGTTTTGCTTATCTCTTGCAGAATCGTTGAGAGCTGACGGACGTCGAGTTGGTTCATATCCTGAAGCCAGAAAGCGACGAGGTCGTGTTCGTTGGCGGCGCCGTGGGTGATTTCGGGGTCGATTCCGAATCGTTCAATCATGACGGGCGTGACCCATCGGGAACCCGCGCCGAGTTCGACGCGCAATCCGTGGCGATTGTTGGTGATGATTCGGCCCCAGCGGATCGAGACTCGCGGGTGGCGGATCATGACGGCGGTTTTGTTGTTCCAGTCAAATTCGAGTTCGGGCAGAATCTTCGTCAGTCGTCCCACCAGTTCCACAAGCAACGTCGGTTTCCATTGCTTCGTGACCGGACCCATCGATTTTTGTGACAGATGCCATTTCTGTCCGTCCACCGTCCACGGTTCCGAAACAGCCGGTTCGGACGGGCCCGAAACGAGATGATCGGCATAACTTTTTACCGCCTGGTGCAGAAAAGTTCGGAATGCCGGGGTGTCGATTTCGGCGAGGTCGTGAATCCAGATTCGGATGTCGCCGTATTCT
>CAIVHJ010000283.1 GCA_903905665.1 uncultured Phycisphaerales bacterium | reverse complement strand
CCACGCGATCAACACCGTCGGAGGAATGATACACGACCTGACCGGCTCTGGACAGAATTCCACTCAGCGTCGTTTGATCCGCCGAGGGTACCGCATGTTGCTCCAAAACCTGACGAACTGCCGATTCGTCAAAACGATATAGGGAAACATCCGGAAGACGGTGCAGAAGCTCCTGAACGCTCTGAACGGAACTGAACAAACTGGTGATTTGAGACCAATGACCTGAAAGAAGGTCTAGGTCGTAATAGCGAATGATGTACTGCCCCATCGCGGGAATTTCGACGAACTCGGTTCGCGTCGCAAGGTCTCGCGTGAAAAACCGGTTCGGGTCGGAGGAACTGTCGCCGAATTCGGCAGCGCGAATCAGGTCGTCATATCCGGGAAGCGACTTGAGTTCAGGCGCTGTGGCATCGAGGGCCACCGCCACTCGATAATGTCCCGGAGCCAGTGCGACCTTAAGACTCCCGGTTCCTCGAAGTTCTTTTTCGTCGGTTCCAAGCGGGGGTTCCTGAGGCGAATCAGCAGAGCGAACATAAACGTGGACCGCCTGTTGAAACGTCTCAATCCAAATCCCCTGCGGAGCACCAGCGGCATCGAAACTGGTCCTTCCATATTGTGAAGTCGGGCGATTCGCAACGGTTGTCGAAGGAGGGGGTGGAGAGGAAGTGGAAGTCTGTGGTGAAACCGTGGAAGGAACGGGAAGTGGAATAATGGGCAAATTATTGAGGGCCACGGGCCCTGCCGGACCGGTCGTGGCCGGGGAGGTAGGACTGATGGTCGGTCCGCCGCTGCGTGTCAAAACCACCACCGCCAAAACCACGACCACCACGCATACCACACCAAAGCATGTCAACATCGTGATCTGCCACACGTTTCTCGGAGGACGTCGCTTCTCTTCCTCGATCGTGGCATCTCCGGCTTGGCGCTGCTCCCCCCGAATCGTAATCGGAACTCCCATCGCCGTCGCGCTCGAATCGGTGGCCAACGCGCTGATGTTCACCGTGTCGGTCAGAATGTCTTTCGTCTCTCCTTCTCGCTCCGGTGCCTCCACTTCCCGACCGCAGTAGGGACAGACGACAACTTGTCCGGCGTGTTCATCGCTGACTTGAAGTGTGTGCCCGCAATCGGCTTGAAACTGAATCATGGTCGTTTTGCGAATCAGGTCTTGGCGGCCTCGAGCTTGCGCGCGATCTTGATGATTTCATACGCCTCAAGCGTGTCACCCGGCTTGACGTCGTCGAAACCCTCGATCTTGATCCCGCACTCGAAACCGTTCTTCACTTCCCGAACATCGTCTTTGAACCGGCGCAGCGAATGGATGGCCGCGTTGTCGCGCACAATCACACCGTCGCGAATGACGCGGATATTGTGACTTCTCGCGATTGCTCCCTCGCGAATAAAACATCCCGCGATGGTCCCCACTTTGCTGACCTTGAAGATATCGCGAACTTCGGCCTGACCCCGAGATTCAAACTTCTCCTCGGGAACCAGCAACCCTTCCAACGCCTTCCGAATGTCGTCAATCACATTGTAGATGATGCGATAAAATCGCAGATCGACCCCGCGCTCTTCAGCCATTTGCTTCACCATGGAACCGGCCACGACATAAAAACCGATGACCAGCGCACCAGAAGCTTCCGCCAACAAGACGTCGCTCTCGGTGATCGGCCCCACCCCGCTGTGCAGGATATTCAGGTGAACCTCGTGGGACGGAAAATCCCCGAGCGCCTTCTTCAAAACGTCCACGGATCCATGTGCGTCCGCCTTGATGATGACGTTCAAGATGGGAACCTGACCCGATTGGCGCTGACCGAAAAGGGCTTCGAGCGTGCGCGGTCGATTTAAAATGCTCAGCGAATTTTTGCGCCTCTGTTCACAAACCTGTTCGGCGATTTCCTGCGCACGCTGCAGCGACCCCACGCAGTAAAATTCATCACCCGCATCGGGGAGCTCGTCCAGACCGGAAATTTCAACCGGCATGGAAGGCTCGGCGATGGGGAGGTCTTCACCTAGATGGTCCTTCATGGAGCGGACTTTCCCGAAACCAGGACCGCACACAACAATGTCTCCCGGATGAAGCGAACCGTCTTTGATCAGCAGTCGCGCCACGACTCCCGCTCCGGGTTTCATCGCCGCTTCAATCACATGTCCCCAGGCCGGAAGGGTCGGATCGGCTCGTAGTTCCAGCAGATCGCTCAGTGTCGATAGATGTCCGACCAATTCGTCGATCCCGGTGTTTTTCGTGGCTGATGTCTTGATCACGTCAACGTTTCCACCCCATTCGGTGGGAGACAGTCCCTGTTCGGCCAACTGACCGTAAATCCGAATCGGATCGGTTCCCGGAAGGTCGATCTTGTTGAGCGCAACAACAATCGGAACATTGGCGGCTTTGGCGTGATGAATGGCTTCGATGGTCTGGGGCATTACTCCGTCATCAGCCGCCACAACCAGAACGGCGACATCGGTTAACTGGGCGCCTCGTGAACGCATCGCCGTAAACGCTTCATGACCCGGCGTGTCCAAAAATGTTACGGCAAGGCCATCGCGGCGAATATGATACGAACCCATGTGCTGGGTGATTCCACCCGCCTCTGTCGCCGCAACATTGCTTCGACGAATGGCATCGAGCAAACTCGTCTTGCCATGATCCACGTGTCCGAGAAAAGTAACCACCGGAGCACGATTCGTCAGATTGGGATGCGGCCGATTCACGAATTCCTCCCGAACCACATCGAGGGGATTTCGCGGTGCAACGACCCTTAGTTCGACCTCAAACTCAGCAGCCAAAAGTTGCGCCATTTCCTTTTCCAGAACCATGTTGATATTGGGAAGAACCTTAAAATCGTTGATCAACTTCGGCGTCAATTCCGACAAGGATAAACCCGTCGCGGAACAGAACTCACGCAGAATAATCGGCTCTGTCACCTGAGCAGATGTGATCTTTTGCGGTTCGAAAAGGGGGCGTGTCTCGGTGGTGCGACGCTGCCGTATACGTCGCCCCGTAACTCCCAGAAGCCGTTCTTGCCGCTCCGCCAAATCACGTTCCCGCCATTCCCGAAGTTGTTCGCCTACGTCCGCACCGACTTGATTCCGGCGAGGCGAGAGACGGCGTTTCCGAGCTTCTTCTTCCGTCTCTTCACTGTGATAAGTCTTTGACCGGCCACGCTTTCCACTCGCAGGTAGAGGTATCGAAGTAGGTGGTGAAACCTCCCCTGGTTGTCTTGGGCGGGGCGGACCGGGTCGCCTCGATGGAAACGAGCGCATGGGTTCGGGCGCTTCCACGCGAATGACTTTGGGGCCTTCCAGTCGTACAGGACGAGGTATGTGTTGGGGCCCAACGGGTCTGACTGGTTGTTGCTCTTTTTTAATGGGTTCCGTTTTCGGTATTGGTTCCGAGGTTTTTGCCTCAGCCGCTGGCGGGGCAATCGCTGTCACTTCAGGAATTATATCCGTACTCGGCAGAGAGGGAATCGCCTGTGAATCTGCGGCAATCGCTTTGCCGGATTTGGGTTTCCGGGTTTTTTCCTTAGTGCCGATCGGTGGAACTTTTGAAACAGCTTCAGGTGCTGGTGTCGGTTCTGCACTGATGGT
>CAIVHJ010000282.1 GCA_903905665.1 uncultured Phycisphaerales bacterium | reverse complement strand
TGTGGACATTCTGGACGATTATGCGCACCATCCGACGGAAATTCGTGCGACGGTGCTGGCGGCCCGGAGACGCTATCAACCGAAACGGTTGATCGTAGTGTTCCAGCCGCATCAGCACTCCCGAACGCGGTTTTTCCTTCAGGATTTTGCCGAAAGTTTTAAGCTCGCGGATGAAATCGTGGTTCCCGACATTTACTTTGTACGGGATTCGGAACTGGAAAAACAACTGATCTCGAGCCGCGATCTGGTGGAACAGATCCGGCAGCGGGGTGGTGAGGCGCGATACATTCCCAATCTTCGCGACATCGGGGAGTATTTGGCGGACCACGTTCAGCAGGACGATGCCGTGCTGACGATGGGCGCCGGGGACGTGTGGAAGGTGGCCGATGACATGGTATCACGGCTTGGAACGGATCGTTAGGGAGAACGAACCCCTCGCACGCTACACTTGGCTGGGGGTGGGCGGGTCCGCACGGTATTTCTGCATCCCGACTCAGGTAGAACAAATTCAGGAAATTGTTCATCGTTGTCGTGCCCATGAATGCCCGTGGAAAGTGTTGGGAGACGGCGCCAATGTGCTGGTGCGTGACGAAGGTTTTTCCGGAGTGGTCATTCATCTGGACCCGAAGCGATTTGGGAATGTGATTTTCGATGGTGAAACGGTTCGGGTCGGCAGTGCCCTGGATTTGCCCGATCTGGTTCGGCGCACGGTGTCGGCGGGTTTAAGCGGATTGGAAGGTCTGGCAGGGATTCCGGGAACAGTGGGCGGCGCCCTGTGTATGAACGCCGGTGGAAAATTCGGCGAAATCGGCCGTTCCGTGACGAACGTGACATTGGTGGACGAATTGGGCGACTTGCAAACGTGGGGAAAAGAACGTCTGCAATTCGGTTATCGCCATTCGAATCTCAAAGGCTGCATCGTGGTCGAGAGTGTGTTTCGACTGGCGCGAAAGCTGGCCGATGAAGTCTCCGGACGGTACAGGGAAGTATGGGAATTCAAAAAACAAACCCAGCCGTCCGCCGAGAATACCGCCGGCTGCATGTTTAAGAATCCTGTCGGTCATTCCGCCGGGGCGCTGATAGATCGAGCCGGATTGAAGGGTTTCACCTGTGGAGGTGCGTCGGTGAGCGCGCAACATGCGAATTTTCTGGTGGCCGCCCGCAACGCAACGGCTTCAGATATTTTGAATCTCGCGCACCACGTGCAGCAGCAGGTTCTGGAACGCTTCGATGTCCGACTGGAGTTTGAAGTGGACGTGTGGTAGTTCGATACGACGAAACGGAGAAACAACGATGGTGGAAGGAACTCTGACGAAACGGAATTCGACCTCTCGATCTCACAAGGTCAGTCGCGCCGAACCGCCGGCGGCGCCTCGGACGGAACTCCTGGAGATCACAGTTTTGATGGGCGGGCCCAGCGCAGAGCGTGAAGTCAGCCTCAAGAGCGGCGCCGCCGTGGCCGCAGCGCTCGAACGGTGTGGTCATCGCGTCCATCGCGCGGATATTTCGCCGACCGATCTGTCGGCCTTGGACGTTCGCGCCGATCTGATATTTATCGCGTTACACGGGCCGTTCGGAGAAGACGGCGAGTTGCAGGCGATTCTGGACGAACGAGGAATTTCGTATGTAGGTTCCGGGGCTGAGGCATCTCGATGTGCTATGAACAAAGTGGCCGCCAAGAAAAAATTCATTGAAGCCGGTGTCCCGACGCCGCGTTACGAAGTGGCGACGCGGGAGAATCTGTATCCATTGTGCAACACGTGGAGAGGTTCGGCGGTGATCAAGCCGATCGCGCAGGGAAGCAGCGTCGATACCATTATCGCAAAGGACGCCTTGATGTTCCGGTCGGCCTTGAGCGACGTAGTTCAAAAATACGGTTCGGCTTTGGTTGAGGAATACATCAAAGGAATGGAATTTACCGTCGGGGTGCTGGGGGATACGGCGCTGCCCGTTTGCGAAATCCGAACCCCGCGTGAGTTTTACGACTATACCGCCAAATATCTTGTCGATACCACCGAATACCTCTTTGATTTGTCTTGGCCCTCGGCGCTGCTGGAGCAGGTGCAGCGATTGAGCCTCGATGCGCATCGTTCGCTGGGGTGCCGCGAGTTCTCGCGCGTCGATTGGATGGTGGACGGTCAGACGCATCAGCCCTATGCGCTCGAGGTCAACACGATTCCCGGTTTCACGGATCATTCGCTGTTGCCCAAAGCGGCGGGGCGTATCGGAATCGGATTCGATCAGTTGTGCCAGAAAATCGTCGAACTGGCGATGAATCGGGTTCATGGCGAGGGACACGGAGAGAGACGAGTTTGACGGCGTGACCCCATGAGTCAATCACCACGAAATGCAGTGCGATATCTGTGGGCCGTTGCTCAGGGTATGGTCGTGACGGCGCTGGGTGCGGTAGCGGTGTGGGGACTGCAACGGGCCGAAAACCAAAAACTTCTGGAACCGGACTTTCGACAGGGCGTTCGGTTTCATTTCGTCGATGCTCCGTCGTGGCTGGAACCGACTTTGTCTTTGGAAGTCGCGGACCTGACCCGACGGGCCTGGATCGATGAACAACTTCCCTCGCAGGTGTACGACCGATTGGCGCCCAACGCCTGGATCAAAAATATCCGTCGGATCGGAAAAGAATCGCCCGGAATCATCTCGATTGACTGCGACTATCGTTCGCCGGTTGCGCTGGTTCAAAACGGACCGTCGTTTTTTCTCGTGGATGACGAGGCGGTTCGATTGCCGGGCCAGGATGTGTATCAACGGGTACTGATGTTGATTCAGGGTGTGCAATCCGCGCCGCCCGAACCCGGCCGAAAATGGGTCGGTGAGGATTTGCAGGCGGGTATCGCACTGGCCAAGCGGTTGTCCGAACAACCCTTCGCCGAACAGGTTACGACGATCCTCGTCCACAATTACGCCGGTCGCCAGGACGCCTATCACCCTCATCTGGTGCTCGTTACCGATCGGGAAGGGTCGCGGATTTTGTGGGGGTCCGCCATCGGCCATGAGTTGGAAGAAAACACCTCCGATCAAAAAATCGGGATTCTCCTGGCGAATTACAAACAATCCGGTCGGATTGATGCGCGTCAGAAGCAGATTGATATTTCGGTCTATCCGGATCGATTTATCATTCCGTCGGATGTGACGACGGTGACGGAAGGGGCGAAAACACGATGGATACCGGGGCATTGAATAATTGGTTCGTGGAATTTGCAGCTCAATTGCGGCGGACGGTGGTCGAGTTCGTTCCGACCGAACATTTGCCCAGCGCCTGGTGGGTGATGATCTCATTCGTGGTCCTGGGTTTGTTTTTTGCGGTCTTTGGAGCGGTGATGGCGCGACGGCTTTTGACCGTCGGGTTGGGATGTGTCGGAATTGGTTTGGGGGGTTATGCGGCGCGACTGCTCACTTGGCCGACGGTGGCGGGATGGCTGATCGGTTTTGTGATTCTGGCCGTTTTGGGCTGGACGTTGTATCGATACTGGATCGGATTGATGGTGGCGCTGCTGGCAGGAGTGGTTGCTTTGGCTGCTTGTGGTCAAAAGACCATCTGGCCCGCTTTTTTGGATTACCAGCCCGGCGCCGTCGTCGATGAATTCGATCACATGACCTTTGAAATCCCCGCCCCGCAACAACCATCGAATCCCGCTTCGGAGGTCTGGAACTATTGGAAGGGGGTTTACGATCATCTGGCGGTTGTTCAGCCTCAGGCACTGCGCGATTGCACCGTCATTGTGGCTTCGACGATATTGGCGGGTCTGTTTTTCGGTGTAGTCTTTACCCGCATGGCCTTGATTCTATCCTTTGCTCTGATTGCTACGGTATTGTTCAATTCCGGTCTGGCAACCCTGGCGGAGCAAAGAGTCGGTGCGGGTTGGGAAAATCGCCTGTTTCAGCATCCGTATGCCACGCTCGGTTTCTTGGCGGGATTTTATCTCCTGAGTTGCCTCGTCCAGTGGCGTGCGACCCAGCCACGACCCATTCCGGTCATTACCACACCCAAGTCCGGCCAAGCCTGACCTCCGGGGATCATGACCGTCACGCGTCGGACATATCTGAAATCACGCTCATTCTCCTGCTTTGCCGATATATAGGGCCGGTGTGACTCTCTCGGTGAGGCACAAGGGCACTACTCATGCGCGAACAAATCATGCAGTTCATTCAATATCTGGAGTCTTCCAATCCGGTTTATGGAATTCCGCTCGTCATCATCGGTCTCGTGCTGATGTTTATGGGTTTCCAGCTGCATCGTGTGGCGGTGCCGTTCATTTTTGTGCTGGCGGGTCTGATGATCGGCGCATTTTGGTTCGGCTCGATGACGATGATCCTGCTTGTGGGAGGGGGAATCGGTGTGGTACTGGCCATGATCAGCTACTTTACCCGATCATACGCCGTAGCCGTGCTCAGCGGTTTGGCGGCGGCCTTTGGAGCCGGTACCTACGCTTCGATTCTCAAACAGATTCCGCAACCCCGCCTCGTGTCCCTTGTGGCAGCCGCTTTCGGCTTCGTCGCCGGTTGCAGTATGTCCTATATCATGTATCGCGAATCGGTGTGCCTGTTGACGGCTTTTGTCGGGTCTTTGTTTGTCCTCTGCGGCCTGAGTGCAATTCTTCCCGCCTCCATTCCGTCGTTGTATCAAACGCTCTCGGCGTTCTTGGCCGACTGGCCTTTGCTCACGCTTCCATTCACTGTCGGTGCTCCCACCTTCATCGGTTTCATGGTGCAACTCGGCGCCGCCAACCGCACCGAAATGGGCGCCGAATAATCATTGGCCCCGACCCTCAGCGCAGAGCAGGTTTTTTCCTCCGTCCACTGCTACAATATCATAATAATGTCAAAACCTGACGACCAGATTTTTACCCGCCACAGTCGCGAATGGCGAAATAACCTCTACGTTTATCCGGTGATTTCCCGCCGCAGCAAAGGTCTATCCATCGGGATCAATCTTAATCCCGACAAGACCTGCAACTTCGACTGCGTTTACTGCCAGGTGGATCGTGCAACTCCACCGAGGGTTCGAGAGGTCGATCCGGCCGTTCTGGAGCAGGAATTGGATCAAATGCTGGACGTGGTTCAGGAGGGTCGATTGTTCGACGGTGAACCTTTCCTTCATGTACCGCCGTCGCACCGTCGATTGAATGACATTGCCTTTTCGGGCGACGGTGAATCGACGGCGAGCGCTCGGTTTGAACGCGCCGTTCAAATCGTTGTGGACCTCAAATCCAAACACCATCTCGATCAAACGAAAATCGTATTGATCACCAATGCGTGTTATCTCACGCGCCCGGATGTGGAACGGACGCTGGAACTGATGGACGTCCATCAGGGCGAAATATGGGCGAAGATCGATGCCGGCTCAGAAGCGTTTTTCCGGCAAGTGAATCGTTTCTCTTGTTCCCTCGATCACGTTCTGAAAAACATCACGGCCGCTGCGAGGCGACGCCCCATCGTGATCCAGTCCTTGTTTTTCCGCACGAACGACCAGCCTCCCCCAATGCCCGAAATCGAGGCTTATTGCTTGCGATTGAATGACATCGTGTCGCAGGGGGGAAAAATCAAACTGGTGCAGGTTTATTCCGTGGCGCGGGCGCCGCACGAGAATTTTGTCTCGCCTTTGACCGATTCGGAATTGCTCGCTATCGTCGAGACAATTCGCAGCGCGATACACATTCCCACCGAATGTTTCAGTTAAAAAATGAATGATTCGGCTTCCGCGGCGGTTCGAGGGAGAAAGGGGGCTCGCACCTTTAATTGACGCATCTGGCAAGTCCTTACTCCGTTGCGATTGGGATTGGGATTGGAATCGACCATCAGGCCGCGTGGAAGACCGAAAAAGAAAAAATCCAAACTCGATCAGGATATCTCCAGAAAATAAAGGCGCGTGTCTCCTTAAATCCCAAGGTTGAAGAGACGTGGGACGCCCTGGCAAAGGCCTCGGCGACGAATTGGATTGGCCCGCCGAATCATTTTCAGTGGCAGGCGGGCGTGGTAGTGATATCCAGTTAGGAAAAGGCTATCATGCTGAAAAAAGGTTATCAAACGCAAGATTTCGGCGATAATAACCAGAAACCGGATAATAACTTGTTAGGCCGTGACCGAGTCTATTCACACCCGTAAGGAGATTTTTCACAGTGGACATCCCACGGATATTCAACATCACTGAGAGTGCTCACCGCATCCACAACCCGATCACACCCGAAAAGCTCGCCACTCTCGGCGCGGCGCT
>CAIVHJ010000281.1 GCA_903905665.1 uncultured Phycisphaerales bacterium | reverse complement strand
CTCCGGCATTTCATTCCACACCGCCACCTGCTCACCGTCCCACGCCATCCCTTTGGAGGCATTCTGTGAAATCAGAACGTTTCCATCTTTGTCGGTCATCGTGATGCGACACGGGTTGGAATGAATGACAACCTGTAAATCTTTCGTCAGGTAAGCATGAACGGTTTTGTTTTTCGGGTCGGCTGGCGCGGGGCGGTCCTTGATATCTTCGATCGAATAAAATTGTCCTTTCAGATTCGCATCCACAACCGCCCACGAAAAACCTCTGCCGAATTTTCCATCCGGTGCCAATCGGATACGAATGATCCCGTCCTGTACCGCCGCAATCTGAACGATGGACTTTCCACAAGTGACCGTGATGGTATTTTTCGCCTCATTGAGTTTCACCTTTTCCACCTTGCCCAGATGTACCCATTCGGCAGAAACCGGTAAAGCCCATGCAAGCAAAAACAAACCCGTCAAAATGGTTCGTGGGATCGTCATTAGTTTCTACTCCCCAAAAGTGTCAATGAGATTTGTAGACTCTCAAGAAAAGCGATTGTAAGATTGAATTCCTAGCGTACGATAGTTCAGGAATCCTTGCAAGCGAATGCCTCAAGGCTGAAAAAAACCTTGGCGAGAGTCAGTCGAGGTTTAGCCGCATTTTTTTGCGGGGAGGTGGATGGTGGAGGAATTGAACATGTCTCGGTTGCAGTGGCGACGAATCGTGGCGAGTGTGATAGTGCTTGGGTTGCTGGGCTGTCAAACGGCGGCGCCACCCGGTTCGCCGAATACGACGGTAACGAAGAAGGACAAACAACTTTCGTCCAACGACGATCTGAACTCTCGACCGCTATATACGTTCACCGAGGCGGAACTGGATCGCTATCTTCCGATCGTTCATGCCGTGGAGCCGGAACTGACGCAGCGGGTCGTTCGGCTGGGGCGCCAAAACATCGGGCAACCGTATGAAATGTATCTGCTGGGCGAGTTCCCGTTCGAGTTTCACGATCCCGATCCGATTTATTGTCTAAGTCGCAGCGATTGTTTGACCTTCTGCGAAAACACCTACGCCATGGCGCTCTCCACCGACTGGTGGAGTTATCTGCGCACGCTCCAGCGGTTGCGTTATCGCGACGGAACAATCGGGATGCTGACGCGAAACCACTACACCGAAGCCGACTGGGACCGCAACAATGCTTACCTCTTCGACGATCTTACGGCGAAACTGGGGGGCGGTCGCGCATGTGTTCCGATGCACGAGATCATCAAACGTGCGCCGTTTTTCGCCAAATTTCAGATCGGGCAGGACATCCCGGACGAATCGTTCGAGGATTTTTACATTCCCAAAGAAAATGTGCCCAAAATCCTGAATGAGTTGCACAACGGAGATTTTGTCAACATCGTTCGAGGTGACGCCTCGTCGCAATACGTTGGTCACACGGGTCTCATCGCGCTGGCAGCTGACGGAACGCCGGATTTCCTCCACTCGACGAGTCCGAAGGCGCGGGAGCAGCCGTTGATTCAGTACCTGCAGGCGAATCAACGATGTCTGGGAATCAGGATTTTGCGTTTGCGACCCGATGCCGAACGGATCATGACTTCCGTTCTGGCCGCCTCGCCCAAAGCGACACCGGTTGACGAAGCCTCCTTGTGCTCCGCATTAGCCGCCTCGCCCCTCCTGTCCACAGGTGCTCCGCCGTCTTATGCGAAAGATTGGCCGCGCGCGATGCGGTTGCAATCCTGTCGCCTCACTTATGACACACCGGTGGATTCCGAGTTTCAGGCGACGATCGAAACCCTTGATCGGCAGATCGGCGGGAAGTACGAAATTCCGGAGGCGGATCGCGCGTTCGGCGTGCTCGATGTTCGGGATTTGCGACTCGCCCTTGTGCACCCCGATGCCATGTTTTACGGTGCGAGCGTGCCGAAAATCTGCATTGTGATGGCCTATTTTGACAGCCATCCAGACGCGATTGTGAACCTCGATCCGCAAATCGAGCACGAACTTCAACGGGTCATCAAGCGTTCAGATAACGAGCTGGCGTCGAAATACAGCCAAATTGTCGGCCTCGACAAAATTCAGCAGATGCTCACGTCGGACCGGTATCGGTTCTATGACAAGGATCACGGCGGGGGGTTGTGGTGCGGCAAACATTATGGTCTTGAACAACCGCGAATCGGCGACCCGCTGATGGATCATTCGCACGCCGCTACCGTCCGGCAATGCCTGCGCTATTACCTGATGCTCGAACAGGGTCAACTCGTCAATGCCGCCACGTGCGCCAAGTTGAAGCGGATTTTCGCTGCCCCGGACCTCGAATTTCACGATGAGAATTTTGTGCAGGGTTTGAACGGCCGCGACGTGGCGATTCTGCGAAAAAGCGGATTGTGGGAGGACTGGCATCTCGACACCGCGCGGGTGCAGCACGGGGATCGGGTTTATCTGTTGGCAGGAATGGTTCATCACCCGAAAGGTCAGGATTATCTGGCGGAGATGGCGGCTGCCGTCGATGAGGCGTTGTGCGGCATCGAACCTCGCAAACTTTTCACCCATCGGTTGATTCTTCACGAATCGTCCGAAGATTTCAAAACGGGATCGTTCGATCATGCCCAGCCGGACGAACACGATGCCGGCGTGAAGTTGATTTGCACATCCGCCGACGGCGCCGGGTACGAATCACCGATTCTTGAACCGGGCGTGAAGTTCAACAAAGTCGTCGCTTCCTGGAACGTGGACACGCCGTCCCAATCCGGATTTGCGATGGAAATTCGCGTCGGCCGAAAAAGCGACGGAGTGTGGTCGCCGTATCTGTATATAGGTGACTGGGGCGACGTGACGCCCACCGGCGAAAAGGTCGTCGATTGTGATCTGGGCAAGATCGATGTCGATTTCTTCAAATCAACAGAGCGTTTCGACCGAGTCCAATATCGTCTCAGGGCCGTTAGCGCGGGAGATGGAGAAACCGTCGTGAACGTGCGCCGCATTGCGATTTGTGTGAGCGATACCACCGGCATCCCGACATCGGTCTTTACACCTTCAATACCAGTCGAACGACCCGCTTCCGAGCAATGGCAGCGTCGCCTGCCGGTTCCGTTTCGTAGTCAAAAGACCGATGACCCCGATATGAAAGGAAAAACGTGCAGCCCGACTTCGGTGGCGATGGTGCTGGCGTATCGGGGTGTGGACCGTCCCACCGACGATGTCGCCCAAAAGTGTTTTGATCCGGTGCACCAGATTTACGGCAACTGGCCGCGCAATGTGCAGGCCGCCTACTCGCTTGGCGTTCCGGGTTACCTGACGCGATTTTCCGACTGGGCGGAGGTGGAGCGGATGATCGCTTCAGGTCAACCTCTGGTCATCAGCATCCACGTCGATGAAGAAGATTCATTGCGAAACGCTCCGTATCGAACTACAGACGGTCACTTGATTGTGCTGATGGGTTTCGACTCCGAGGGTCGGGCCCTTGTGAACGACCCAGCCGTAACGGACGTCGAAAATAGCGAGCGGGCCTATTATCGCGAGGATTTGGAAAAAGTTTGGATGCACGCTACCGACGGCTTGACATACGTGTTGCTCCCAGTTCCACAACGGCGAACCGACTGATCATTTCCAAGATCGTAACGCTGTGACATGGAACATGTTGCGCCGTTTTTCCCCGCCGGGGTTATCTGATACGAATAGGCGCTCACTCAGTGTCGATTTGTATTTCAGTCGTTGATCCGACATCTTCCTGATTTTTTTCAAAAATTTATTACTTCGTGTCCAATCATCTTTATGAGGGCGCTATCTATTGGGAATGGATTGAGTGCGCAGAAATTGATAAGTTCTTCACGCGCGAGCCGGCGTCTGTGGGAGATTGCGATCCTCCTGAAGCGGACGCTGGTTGCTTTTTCGGGTTACCTCAGCATCAAGATCAATCCGACAATCACCACCAGCGGAAGTCCGTAGCACACCAACCGCGACAAAACCGGAAACCTGAAAAAATACAGTCGTTGAAGGTGGACCAGGTATAACATTTGTTGCTTGAGAGTGAGTTTGCTTTTTCCGGCGTAGCGGTCCTCGAAAACGATCGGAACTTCCCTGATTTTCCTGCAACGGCCTTTGATCAATAATTCCAGACCGATTTTGTACCCCAGCGGATTCAGCCGGGCAGAATTCTCCCACGTCCTTCGATGTAGACAAAAAAATCCCGCCATCGGATCGGAAGCCGACGTGAGCGGCCGCGCCAGCAATGTCGCACCCCAGCTATTGAGTTTCCGCAAAAAAGGCCAATCCTGCGTGAGTCCGCCGGATGCATACCGCGAACCGATCACAAAATCCGATTCTCCCGACGCAATCGGTTGATACAGTTCCGATATTTTTTCCGGTGGGTGCGACAAATCGGCGTCCATGACCAGAAAAACTTCTCCCTGTGCCTCAGAAAAACCACGCAAAACGGCGGTGCTCAACCCTCGTTCTGCCGTCCGAACGATCATGCGAACCGGATACGTTGGTCTAAGGCTTTCAACGAGTTCCACACTGCCGTCCTGCGAATTGTCATCCACAAAAATGAGTTCGGCGTCAATTCCCGACTTCCCGACAACCTCAAATATCCGCCGAGTCAGGAGTTCAAGGTTATCTCGTTCTTTATAGGTGGGAACGACAATGGATAATTGGGGGACGGTGGCACATCGCGTCTTGATATGATCGTCAGAAACTGGTTTGGAATGGTTTGACCTTTCGCTCATGGGATTCATTGTAGGGTGCTTCCCAGCGGGGTCAATTCCCGGCGGTGCATCTCTGTGCGAGTGTGGTATAATCACGGTTCCAACTTGGAATTTGCGGAAAATTGCGGAGAAACGGACCTTATGGCGATTAGTGTGTTTGAAACAGTGGGGCGGGTCGAGCGGGAGGCGATTAGCGCTTTTGGCCGATTCTGCATCTTCTGCCGGAGCGCATTCGTCTGGTTGGTCTTGGGCAGTACGGACCGACGCAATTGGCGGCTGCTGACTCCGCAAATGTACGAAGTCGGCAACCAATCGCTTTTTGTCATTCTGATTACGGGTTTGTTCATTGGTCTCGTGCTCGCGGTGCAGGCTTATGGTCAACTCCAATCTCTGGGTTTGGAGGAGCGACTGGGGGTGCTGGTCAATCTGTCGGTGGTTCAGGAATTAGGGCCGGTGCTGGCGGCGGTGATGTTGGCGGGTCGCGTGGGCGGGGCGCTGGTGGCGGAACTGGGTACAATGAACGTCACTGAACAAATTGACGCCCTGCGAAGCATGGGGTCCGATCCGATCCGCTATCTGGTCGTTCCGAGGTTCATCGCTTGTTTGCTGATGACTCCGCTGTTGACGCTTTTCTCGGATTTGACGGGCGCGATCGGCGGGTGGTTGATCACCGTGCAAATGTACGGAGTCGCCTCCGAGCCTTATTGGTATTTCACCGCTGAAGCCGTCGAACCGTGGAGTATGTGGACGGGATTCATCAAGAGTCTTTTTTTCGGCGGCGTGATCGCGTTGATTTCTTGCTACAAAGGGTTCACGTGTCGTCCCGGCGCCGAGGGCGTCGGCCGTGCCTGTACCGAGGCTTTTGTCGCCAGCCTGATCTCGATTCTGGTGTTGGACTTTTTCCTCGGTTTATTGTTGCAGTCCATTTACAAAGCCGTCTGGGGGTTCACTCCGCTCCTGTGACCGAACGAGGCTGGAGTTAGTCGATACGAGCATGAGCGTTCCGACCAATCATCATCCGATCATTGAGTTTCGAGGCGTTTCCAAGCGTTTCGGCAGTCTGGTCGTGCTCGACCGCATGGACCTCCGGATTCTACCGGGCCAAACGACGGTCATTATCGGCGAATCGGGTTCCGGAAAGAGCGTGATGCTCAAACACACCCTCTGTCTTTTGCGACCGGATGAGGGCGAAGTTTATTTCGAGGGCGCCCGGATCGACTGCCTGTCGGAAATAAACCTCGTCCCCATCCGAAAAAATTTCGGGTTCTTGTTTCAGTTGGGTGCGTTGTTCGATTCGATGACGGCCGCCGAAAACATCGCTTTTCCGCTCGAGGAACACGGCGGGTTTACTCCTGAGGAGATTCAGAACGTCGTCACGGGAAAACTTCGGATGGTCGGCCTGGACGGAGTCCAGAAAAAAAGACCCGCCGAACTTTCCGGCGGCCAGCGAAAACGCGTCGCGCTCGCCCGCGCCATCGCCCTGAGTCCCAAAGTCGTCCTCTATGATGAACCGACCACGGGACTTGATCCGGTTCGCGCTGACGTCATCAACGAATTGATCATTAAGTTGAAGAAGGAACTCGGCGTGACCGGTTTGGTGGTGACGCACGACATGGCGAGCGTTTTTCGTGTGGCGGATCGCGTGCTGATGTTGTACCAGGGTCGATTTCGATTTGACGGAACGGTGGATCAGGTCCGCTGCAGTTCCGATCCGGTGGTCAAACGCTTCGTCGAAGGTCACGCCAGCGACGAGGATTTGCTCAGTTTGCAGACGGGAGTTTCGCAATGAGTCGGCTTTCTACGGATTACAAGGTCGGAATGTTCACGTTTTCGGGTTTGATTGTGCTGGGGGTCTTGATCCTGATTTATGGTGAAGCCCCAACCTGGTTCTGGAAGACCCAGTGGAAGGTCGCCGTGCTGGTCGATGTTCCGCAGGGGATTCAGGTCGGCACGCCGGCATATCTTCAGGGGGTCCAGATCGGTCGTGTGACCCAAATCAAGCTTCAGAATGAGAAACAGCCCAATCTGGGCGCGGCGGTTGTAATCGATGTCGAAAAGTATTACGAAATCCCTCTGGATTCACATGCGACGGTCCATCCCAAGTTTGGTTTTGACAAGGGAGACATCCAGATCATTCCCCCTCCGCAGATTACCGGCCTGTGCCCGCGGGACGGTTCGGCGGCCATTCCCGGCAAGATGACCAATGCACTGGCCTCGATCGTTCCAGAGGACATGATGCCCAAACTGATTCAGGCGGTGAACGCCATCGCCGCACTTTCTCAGGAGGTTAGCGACAGTTTGGGCGAGGGTGGAGACCTCAGGATCGCTTTGGGGAATATTCGACTGGCCAGCGAGGATGCAAAAAATCTGGCCGCTACTTTGAGCGCACGCGCTCCGGAGATTCTGGATCAGGCGGATCATTCGCTCAAGGCGATTGAAACTCAGACCAACGACGTGGGCCGGTCCACAGTTTCCACTCTGGACGATCTGACCAAGATTCTGGATGAAGTTCATTCCGTGGTCGCTGCGATCAATCGAGGCGAAGGGACGATCGGCCGGCTGGTGTACGATTCCAAATTCTACGACGCCTTGCTGGATTTGCTCGATCGCATCAAACTCACGATCGATGACTACCGACAGATGGCGACCTCAATCGAGGAAAAAGGGCTTAAGGTGAGGTAGGATTGGGTTGGTCTTGCTGCTTCGCGTCATCCTTCAACAAACGCTTGAGGATTTTTCCCGTCGGACCTCGCGGAAGGTCTTTTCTGAGACGAATCTCACGGGGAACCTTGAAACCAGCCAGATTATTCCGGCATAGCGCGCGGAGTTCGTTTTCGTCGGCTGTCGCTCCTTCCCGAAGGATCACAAACGCGATCGGAACTTCGCCTCGTGACGGATCCTCATGCCCGATGACGGCGGCCTCTTCAACGGCGGGGTGCTGCATGAGCACGTTTTCAATCTCCCGAGGGAAAACGTTTTCTCCTCCCACAATCAGCATTTCCTTGATGCGACCCGTGATCGACAGATAACCATCCGAATCGATCCGCCCCATGTCGCCCGTGTGAAACCAGCCGTCGGAGTCAATCACGGATGCCGTGGCATCGGCACGACGGTAATAACCTTTCATGACGTTGGGGCCTCGAAGGACAATCTCGCCGTCCTGCTGAGGACCAAGAACTTCCCGATTCGTACCAATGATGCGTATTTCGCAATTGGGAATCGGATGTCCTACTGTCCCAGTTCGCTGTGCCCACGGTTGATTGATGGATACCACCGGTGATGTTTCGGTAAGACCATAACCCTCCAACAACGTCACGCCGAAGCGCTCCTGAAATTCACGTGCCGTGGTCTCACGGAGCGGTTCACCCCCGCTGATCGTCAGATAGAGCGATTTGAAGCTTTCGCTGGTGGCGCTCTTCACCCGGGCCATTGCACTCAACATCGAGGGGATGGCCATCAAAATCGAAATTCGTTTCTCGCTAATCGTTCGGACGGCTTCGATCGGATTGAATCGCGGGATGTAATGAACCGTCATGCCCATCCAAAGCGGCAATAGCGTCAGCGCCGTCAAACCGAACACGTGAAACGGCGGCAAAACCGACAGCAGGGTATGGTCCGTGGCAATTCTTTCATGAACGACGCAATCGCGGCAGTTGGATGCCAGATTCCCGTACGTGAGCTCGACACCTTTGGGCAGTCCGTTCGTACCGGAAGTATATAAAATCACAGCTGTTTGATTCTCATCCACGACCGGCACCGGCGGCATCCTGAAGAACTTGGACCAGAAAAACTTAGCCTTCAATCCCAACTGTTCAAGGAACAAACATTTCACAGGGAGTGCTTGCGCAAGTTCCGAAAAGTGTCGCGTCGTCAAAATCAGGTCCAGACCGGCGTCGGCGACGACTTTTTGAAGTTCCGGTTTCTGCAGCAGAAAATTTAGCGGAATCGCAATCCGGTTTGCCCAAAAACATCCCAGCAAGGTTCCGGCAAAAGCGCTCGATCCGGGTAGAATGATGCCGATTCGCTCGCAACGGCTTTGGCGGAGAATGACGTCTCGCATGATTCGGGCGAATTGGGTAAGCTGCGAATAAGTGAGTTGCCGAGTAGAATCCGCAACCGCCGTTTTTTCCGGATGAGTGTCGGTCCAGTGGTGCAGTCGCTCAAGGAACATGTGGGATTCCCGCAAGAGATTTTGTACCATTTTAATCTTTTTGCACGATTTGCAAGGGTGACGATCATGAATTTGCGTTTCAGGTTGTTGTGTGGCCTGCTGGGTGGTTGGATCGCCGTGCTGGGTGGTTGTGCTGCGTTGCCCAAAGAAGCGATCGACCAGATCGAACAAGCCAAGGAGCAATATAGCGCCGGACATTATCACGAAGCAGACTTGCTGCTGGGTTCGGTCATCGACCGCTATCCCCAGTCCGACGGCGTCGGTGAAGCCTATTACCTTCGAGGACTGAGTTGTTATCGCCAAAAAAAAGAGGAAAACGCCCGCGCCGATATGGAATTGGCCCTACGCACCACCTCCAACAAGGAAATCCTCACCGATGCCCGGATTCAACTGGGCCACCTCGCCTATCAAAAGGAAGATTTTCAGCGGGCGGCGGATGACTATGCTCAGGCGATCGATGCGTTTCCTGATCGCCGACCCAAGGATGAGATCTACTACCGCTACGCCGACTGCCTCCAGAAGACCGGCCGGTGGCCCCAGTCACGAACCCTGTTCCAAAAT
>CAIVHJ010000280.1 GCA_903905665.1 uncultured Phycisphaerales bacterium | reverse complement strand
GGCGCCGAGTGGGAGGCCCGCAACTGGTGGTCCGACCATCATCTGGAAAAAACCCTGCTGGGTCACGCCCAGAAAATTCGCGGCATTGCTTTTTTTGACGAACTCGATCAGGTCCGCCGACAATTCGACGACGCCCAAAGGGGCGGACAGGATTCGCGGGGACTTGGCGAACTCCTTGTGGTTTTTTATTGCTGCATGCGGATGGGATTTGCCGGAAAGTTTGTCGGACAGAACCGGGAACTCGAACAACAATCGCAACAATTGTTGAGCCGCTTTCCGTTGGCCGAACGAATTCAGATGCGTGAGTTATTCCACCAGGCTTATGAAAACACGGTGGAGGTTCCACCCAATTATCGGTCGGTCTTGCGGTTGGCAACGGTCGGAATATCTTTGCTGGCTCTGGTGGTAGTGGTGATCGGATTGCGTGAGGTTTTATGGAATCAATTGCTGGCCCATATACAGGCTGCCGTGCATTCCGCCGGCGATTTTTTTGCACGACATTCGTAAGTCGTTTTGCAGTTGAGGTATTGAGTGTATGACGGCGGTGCGTGACATCTGGAAAAAACTTCCGTTGGAAGCGAAGGCAATCGTTGCCTGGGTGGTGACCACCGGAATTCTCGCGGGCGCTGCGGTCGGGTTACCCTCCGGAATGTTCCCCTGGCTCATCGGCGCCTCGAGCGTGGCAACCGTGGGCGTTTATGTGGTTTACAAAGGCGTCCGTCTGCGCGAAAAACGACAGGATCAAAAACTCCAGCAGGAAATTCCGGCAGCCGCGATTCCCTCGCGCCGCGATCTGGCCGAAAAAGAAAAAGAATATCGCCAAAAATGGCAGGACGGAATCGCCAAACTCAAAAAAGCGAACCTGTCACTCTACGATCTTCCATGGTATGCCGTTCTGGGCGAACCCGGCGGCGGCAAAACCATGACCCTGCTCAACAGCGGCATGGATTTCCCGATGGGCAAAGAGGAACTTCCCGGTTTTGGAGGAACCCGAAATTACAACTGGTGGTTCACCAACACCGCCGTCATCCTCGACACGGCGGGTCGGCTTGTTTTTGAGCAGGAGGGTACCACGGATCGCCAGGAATGGGAGGCCTTTTTGAAGCTGCTGGGCCGACGCCGGCGGTGCCCGCTCAATGGCGTGGTCGTCGCCCTACCCGCCGACAAATTGATGTCGGATTCCACCGAGCAACGTTATCAAAACGCCGCGATTCTCCGTGACCGACTTCGCCAGATTCAGACGGCTCTTCAACTGCGGTTTCCCGTCTTCCTGCTGATCACCAAATCGGACCGCGTGGCAGGATTCACTGAGTTTTTCAACGAGCTCGACTCGGTGCACCGGAACCAGATTTTCGGCTGGAGCCGCCCCGGAGATTTTGACGCCCCGTTTGATCCGCACGAGTTCCGAAGCCATTTTGACGAACTTTATCACCATCTGGGATCGCTTCGACTTCGACTCCTCGCCCGCGCGACCGGTGAAGCCGAACGCGGCTGGATCTATACCTATCCCGAATCCTTCCTCGCCCTGCGCGATCGCGTTCAGGATTACGTCGATGTGATCTTCAGCAAAAACATCTTTGCCGAACCGCTGTTTTTCCGCGGCCTTTACTTGACCAGCGCGATGCAGGAAGGCCGTCCGTTTCTGGAAGTGCTGGGCCAGGGCCTGTCCGATGAAAAACTGGACAACCTCGAAGGCCTGTTCCCCCAGTCCCGCGCGTTTTTCATTCATGATTTTTATGTCCGAAAAGTCGCCCGCGAACAGGGCATGGTGTTTCGTTCACAAAAGCACATTCGGCGATCACGATGGCTTCGACAGCTTTCGATGTTTGTCGGAGGCCCCATTTTGGTGGCCGCGATGGTGTTGACTTTCCTCGGATATCGAAGCTATCGCCGAACCGTCGATGAGCCTCTCCAGCAGATCGAACGAGCAGTCGCTTTGATCCGGCAACTTACGGAACGACCGGCCGAAGAGGCCGACGTTCGGTTGACTCAGACTGCCCTGACCGATCTCGATCTCGCCGTCGAACGAGTAGAACATCTCGACGGACTGGCGGCGATCATGTTTGGCGGAATCGGGACCGACGCGAAAAATTCCGTCCGAACGATTCAACGAGAACTCATCGGCTACGGAATCTGGCGGCCCGAAGTGGCTCGTGCCGAGCAGGTTCTGACTCGTCCCATGGACTCCGCCGCCCCACCCGGAATGGAGGATTTCGCGGCCAGTTTGTCGGCATACATTCGGTGGCATTTCGGCGACGAATCCGGCTCCGAGCAGGAATTCAGACGAATCCTGTCCGGCCCGGATGCGTCATCTTCGGAAATTATGACCGCACTGAAGCAATTTGCTACGGCAGCACCATCGGGGTTCGGGGGCCGGCCGAGTGGTGGTTTGTCGGATTCGAAGGACCACCGCGAGAAGGTGATACTCGCCGCCCTGAACAACGCCCAGTCTTTCTGGCTCAGTACCGCCGACCCTGATCGTCCCAGTGAGTACAACTGGTGGGCGGAACTTTTTGCTTTGTGCGAACGGGCGGATCAAAATTATCAGCAGATGCTTCAACTCGCGGATCGCTTCGAGCGATGTCGGTCCCGGGACGATTTTCTTTCAATTTCTCGTGAAGGTCTGAACTTGTATCCGTCGGCCCAGCTCCGCGACAAGGGGCAGGATCGCTCCGGCGCAGATGCCCCGGTGAATACGCGGCTATATCAGGCGATTCGGAGCCATCTGGATCGTGCCCCGCGATCACAGGGACGCATTCTTCTGCCTCGAGAACTCGTTGATCGCCACCTGGCCGCAGCAGCGGATTTCTGGAAAATGTTCCTCGATGCCCTGCCGGAGAACTCGGCCAGTCCAAACTCTCTAGCGGAGTCGATCCGCAAACAAATCAAAGATTATCAAGAGGCCCTGAAAAACGAACTGACCAACCGTCTGGCGGATTATGATCGCCGCCTGTCTTCGCTAGGACGACTTCTGGAAGCCCATCCCCCGCAGGCGCCCGAACGATACGAGCTGGTTTCCGCCGCTGCCGAGCTTGAAGACGTTCTGGATCGCCGGGTCGGCGCCGTATTGCAAACGACACCGACCACGCTTGAACCTTCGCTGGAGGCGTGGAACATTTGGATTGCGAACATCATCGCCCAGTCCAATCCGGACACCGCGTTCGACTTCGGCGAAGACCGCAACACGGCGGCACTGAAAAAACTCATTCTCGCGATTCATCACGCCCGACAACGATATGAAATTCAAATGCTCTCGGACGGGATTCGGGAATCTTTGAATCCGATGCCTGATCAGGGACTGGCCCGCTTCATGGAAGGACAGGACGACGACGACCGCGCCAAAACCCTGCGACTCACCGGCCTGAAAAATTGTCACGCCGCCACCTTCGTACTGAGCACGGCCAAATCCATGCGAACGCTTCGCACTTCGCTCGCTGACGCCGTTCGACGAGACCTGATCCCCGACGCCGGTGAACTAAATACCCTCCTCGATCGCGCCATGCGTGCGTACCTCCAACACGACTTGGCCGCGTGGTCCGACGCCTACGTCCAAACGCATCTCAAAACCGTCGAGGCATTCAATTTCGATAAACCACAGACGTGGGAAGACTACCGAAAATGGCTTCGAGATCGCGGGGATGAACTCAATCGTGAATATGACGAGTGCCTCTCTGCCGTGTTCACTCACGTTGTGTATCTGTTTCGCGGGACCACTCAAGAGCAAGACCCCAATGCCGAAATCCGGGCCGAACTGCTCAAACTCGTTCGTGATCTGGATTGGCCGCACGATGACCACCTCGAAGCAATCCACGTATTGGTGGCGTCTGATTCGGAGGTCCCTGATCCTGCCCGAATCGTGAAATCATGGCTGCAGTTCAAGGAGCAAGCCGCCGATTTTAAGTTCAGTCGATTGCAGGATTTAACTCGCGGCGGGGTCGCGTTCAAATCCCTGACGCAATCCGACGATCTCAGACCGCTCGCCGGCGAATGGTATACCCGACAAGTTCAGTATGTGGTGGATTGCGGTCAATGGTTGCTGTGGAAGGAAATTCTGGATCATCTGTCCTCCGAGCACCTTCAGGCCTTTGCCCTGCGGCGACCCTTCGTTTTTGACGGGGGCGAGTTTCAGAATGTCGATCTCCTGAACCTCAACGCCACGCTGGAATCGCTGTCGGTGCTCAAACAATTTGATGACCGCTCTTTTCCCGACCCCAATCGGATGGACCCGCCAACCCGGCAACGACACGAATGGCTCACCGTCGCCGATCAGTGGAATCGCTTCTTGAAAGTCCCGAAATATCAAATCAAAATCGCATACGAACTTCCGCAACCTCAATCCGGTCAGTCGGTTCGGAGTTTTTCCGACTATTACGCCAAAGTGGTATGCCGCGTGCACGGTCTTTATCGGGGAGAGGGTGAGCCGGTAGAAGAATTGTCGTTTGACGCCGCCAAGGCGTCGGATTTTTCCCAGCTGAACTGGAAACCGGGAACCGGCGATTTGTTCGTCGCCGTGGGGCAACCCAGGAATCCACAGTCCGAAGTTCTTCCCCGGCTGCTGCAATTGCCGAAAAGCGAGTATGGCCTGTTGGAACTGATCCTTCGCCACGGCGAACCGGCCTCCAGTGTGCGATCGGATTGGCGGATACCGCTCAGCAAGGACCTTCATGAAATCGCAGGATTACAAAACGAAAACATCCCGGATTCCCAGCGTGGAATCGTGTTACACCTCGTCTTTGTGGAACCCGCCGACGGAATCCCCGCCCCGTTGCCTTGGCCGGACTTGGCGGCGTTTCTGGGCGACCGCCCGACGCCCCCGTGGCGCGAATCCCAACCCTGATCCCATTCTTGAAATAAAGGACTTCCGATTGCAAGTTCAAGATGATACGCCCGTGCTTTTGGGCGAGGGGTCGCGATTCGGCCGCGCGATCAGAATTGCCCCTCTCTTCGCAACGGGCGGCCCGAAAGAGATAGTTCCAGTTTGGGTCTGGAAAGGAACGAGGGTACCGTGAGTCCGGGTCGTCACCGATTTCGAAAGAATGCCGATCCTCGTGAATCCACCGCGGCGCAGCCGCTGTATGCCTTTGGAAAACTCCCGACCCTGCGCGATTTTGTTCACCTCAACATCTGGAACGGAATCACCCGGCACATGCAGGACTGGATCAAGAACGGACACGACCACTGGGTCGGGGCCCAAAGCAAAAATCGCGGAAAAATGGGTTCTTTTGGGCTATTGCTGAATTTTCCTGAATATAAGGATCAAGCGGTCGTCGCGCGAATCTGGGACAGCCGGGACGGGACATCCCCGCCTCGTCCGTTTCCATTTTGTCTCTTTATGGTCGAGCCCGCTGGTTCCACCGGTGACCCGGAACTGCTTGTTTCTGCCTCAAAAATCTGGTCCCGGATGGACGAGTGGTTTCGCCTGACCTGCGAGGGCAAAATGAGCCTTGTTCAGTTGCGAGATACGCACCTGGACCGAGCTGAACCCCCGCCGGACGAATCCGTACTCCCCGTTACCTCATCACTTGAGAAAACTTTGCTGACCGATTGGCTCGACTCTCTTTTGCCGCAAACAAAATGTCGCAGTCGATTGGATATCCTCTTGCTGTTGCGGGAAATGATGATCTTGTGGCGAGCAGCGCAAACGCGAGACGGATTGGCTGTGCGTCTCCCCCTGAACGCTCAAATGTCGATCACCGATCAGGTTTCGGCTTGGATGCAATGGATGACGACCAATCTGAATTCAGGTTTTTCGGGTTACCGCGCCGTGATCGTTCCTGGCGACTCGTCCCCGCATCGCGCGTCGGTCGTATTTCTGGCGCGACCGATTACCGTCGAAGATTTTCAGTTGCTGACATCAGAGGCGTCAACTTATTCCAACGTGGACGACCTCGGCGAAATTTCCATGCCGATGGATTCATCGCGCTCGCTGGATTTTGAAAGTCGCTATCGACCTTGGCTGGAAGATCGAAATAAGACAATCTCCGACTGGGTATGCTGCCGACTCGATTGACTTCGCGTGATTTTTATCGACGACGAACAGGGTAATATCACCCAACCGGGGCAGACAGGGGTGGGGAGTATTGCCCTTATCGCGTCGGTTCGGCATTGTCCTGCAAGAGAATGGGAATCATAACCCCACGCCAAAGCGAGATGACCACCTCCCCTTTCTCTCTCCGAACCACCGGCGGGGAATCGACAAAATCTCCCTGTTGAATCTCCCACATGAGTTGAACATCTCTCGGCTCGATGGCGCCGGAATCCACCAGCACGCCTGCCGTGGGCACGTAGGTGACCGCCGACGCCGAAATCGCTCCGGATACCTGTAGCGGCAGGTAGCACAACGGCCCGTCCGGTGCCACGACTACCCGACGCAATCGCGGATTTGATCTCTTGAGATCGCTTAGTTGCTGCCAGAATTGCTCAGGCGAAAGCGTTTCGCCTAGAATCCATTTTCCCGCATCCTCCGTCGGCGCCCCGGCCCGAATTGACCGAATCGCCCCGACGCACTTTTCCAGCAGCAGGGCACGATTCATCTCGACTACTTGCATTGGGCTAAAGGCATCTCCTCCGGCAAACACATAGAACATCCAGGCCCGCTTCGGTCCCACGTAGTATTCCACAAACAATTCCTGGCGCGGAATCTGCATTTGTCCGCCGACCCCTTGCGACATGAGCTTGCTGGCGATCAGCTCGGTGGTCATGGCGGGCCGGATCACACGCCCGACGGATAGCGCCTTTGCTTTTTGGGCGGATTGAAACGCTGCGTCAACGTCGCCTTCCTGAATTTGCTGAGCGATCTTGTTTTCAAATCCACGCCGCACCCGCTCGACCAGTTGCGGACGTGTCTCGATCGTGACTTCGGGAAGCACCGTCCCCCGGCGATCGCGATAATCCTGCCCCATCGCCACACTGAGCCACGCGTCAAACGGCTGCCGTGTGGCTTCATAGCGATCCACTCGTTTCTGCAATCCGTCCGCCAGTGCGGCGTCTTTGACGCGAATCGCCTCCAGTGCCGCCTGGCATTTTCCGAGAAGCAGATCCGATTGCGCCGGTTCGTCCGACGCGCCCGCTGCGACCAGCGCCCCCTCCGCCAAATACCAGAGATTGTGCGTGGATTCGTATCGCGTCAGGTGTTCCACGGCGGGAACTTCCGCGCCCCATTGCTCCGCACGGCGACGCAGCAAAAATCGCTCGAAGCTTAGTTTGGCTTCCAAAACCTGCGCACTCGTGCCTCTTGCTGGTACTTGCGGAAATTGCTCGACTGACCCCAAAACCTCCTTGATGGTTTCAATCGCCACGTCATAGTGATCCCGCGCCAAATGAGAAACCAGCGCCAGCAACCAACCGGCAGATTCAATTTGTTCGGGAGATTCCTTGCGAAGCTGATCGTAAGCGTCCAGCCCCTTCTTGACCAGATTGTCCCATTTGCGATTGCTCGTCGCCGGAATGTTCCATTGATGCAATATCTCCACCGCCGCTCCGGCAGCGTTCTTGATGGCCCCTGCTCCGTTGGTTTGGACCGGAATCAATCCCTCTCGGATTGCACGCTCAAATTCACAACGGTCCGCCAGGGATAACCCCAAAACGAATCGATGGAACGAATCAAGCTTGTCGATCTCTTCCGGAGAAACATCTTCTGCTGTCAACAAAAAATCCAACGATTTCGCACGACTGCGACACAGATCGAATCGCCGCGACAACTCTGCATAGGGCGCCATCTTTTGCTCGTGCTGCCGGCGAATATCTTCCACAAGCCGCGAATTCCACCCGGCATCCACGTATTTCTGCGCGACAGACAACGCCTGCTGCCCCTTATCGGAAGCAATCTTGAGGTTTTCCGCCACAGTGCTCAGGTCTTCGGTGGCAACTTCGTCAGCCCGTTCCATGCGATCCAAAATTTGCCCCGCCTTATGCAGTAAAGCCGAGGCCTGTTCAAGATAAACCCGGCAATGCCAGTCGGGGCGAAAATGAACAATCGCTACCTTGATCGCCAAATCGTAATTCCCGGAAGATAACGCTTTTTCAAATTGCTGATCGGGCGACGGTGACGCCGATTCCTGCGCTGTAAGATTTCCCCGAGCGCACAAAAGTACGAGCACCGTCGCCACCCAAAACGAGACGGGGTACCAATGACTTCCGATGGTTTGTTTTCGTGTTCTCTTCATGGGCCGTTCAGGAGAGCATTATACGGCGGGATACCAAAGCTTGGATATCAAAGATTGGAGTGCAAAACTCCAGTTTTGCTCAAAGCCCTCATCGGCGAGGCTGGTCAATTACGCCCTGTTGGGGTTGCGCCGAGGTGTCGAGAGGGCGTTTGGACTTGTCGGGCGTTTCCTTCCGGTCGATGTCCCGCTGGGTCTGGCGGGCCGCTTGATCCTGACGGTAATCCACAGGCCCCGGCTGGGACTGGGGCTTGGTCGTTTGACATCCCAAACAGATCGCCGCGATCAATCCAACAGGAATCCAGCGGAAAATTCGCCGCATCGTCTTCTCTCCATTCGTGTTACTTTTGGATGGACGGCAAATTCGAGTGACTATCCGTGCCGCGCCCGAACCCGCCATTGTCTCCCCCGACGCTTCGCCCAACGCTGACGGATCTCAGTACCGGTTGGTTCTGTCGCGGCGTGGTGACTTGCGTTCGCGTCACATTCGCCGTCGTTGACGAAACCAGTTCGGGGGATTGGCTCGGAATGTTGTTGTTCCGCTCGGCAGCCACGTCTTCCAGGCGCTCTTCGCTGGTGACGTATTCGCCTACCCAGGACCGTCCGGCATAGGCAATCTGCACCTGGCTGCTCGACGACAAAGCCGCAGCCAAACCCAAATCCGGAAACGATTTCCAACTGTCCAGATCGGCAGTCGTGATTCCTACAATGGCGGGTGCCGCTTTTTCGGACACCACCACTTTTTGATACCGAGAAATATCAAAGGCCGCCCCATCCTCAAGCGTCACGCGACAATCCGAGTCGAAAGACCCGAATACCGAACCCGGCGAATCGGATTCGTCGTGGGTCGCATAAATGATCGAACCCGTCACCTTCATTTGCCCCAGAGGAGTGGAAAGAAGGATGTAATCTTTGTGCTCCCCGGCGTCAAAGAACGCGCGGACCCGTCCCTTCAGCACGTGTACGTCGATGGGCGCCGGGCGTCCCTCTCCGCGCCGAATTTCGATCTGAGTGCCTTGATCGACGTCAACCACGATGACTCCGTCAAATACAATGTCAGACGCGCCGAGACCCGCCACAAAAAACACCATGGCATAACCGTTCTGCGATGTGGTGATCTTGTCTCCAACATCGACCGACGTTCCGATCGCGCAGGCCGTCTCGGAACCGTCGGCGCGGATAATCTGCCCCGCCCCCACGGCGGACGTGACAATGCCCAACTGCGCATGGACCGGCGTTGCTGTTCCACCGACCCAAACCGCAATTCCGACCCCCATCAGTCGCTTCAAACGCAAAATCGTCTTCATGTTTGTGCTCCGCATCATGCCCGTCAATCTTAATGACACGCGCGGCGTTCGTCCACACAATTCGCCGGCCTGGCAAAACGCCTCAACAACAACGCGTCATTTGATCAACCGCACATCCGCCCAGTCGGCATGATCTCCAAAATCGAGATCGTCCGTCGCCTCCACAATCAATCGCAACTGGTGCACCCCTCGAATATCGACCGAAATTTTTTGCGGCGGATCATTACCCGACAACGGTCCGCCGGAAAACAACTCCCGATTGTCTCCCACCACACGAAAAACCACCTTGCCGCGAGGCCGAACCGCATCATCGATTCCCACGGCAGCGACCAGCAACGTATAATCGTCCGTCAGATCATAGGTTAATTCGCAGGGCGCATGCACGCCGATCCCGCGGGCATAATTCTGATTTCCCAGACGAATCGGCTGGTTGGAAACCGAACGGTCGATCCGCACAGGCCAAGCCAATCCAAACATATCCTCCTGAATCGTGGCGCGCGGATTGAGGGTACTCAAATAACACACCCGCGAGTTGTTAAACTCAAGTGTTTCCATCCCCACAACGGGAACACACAAAGTCAACCCCTCGGCGGTTTTCATCTCGACTTTTTCCCTTCCGATCCGAACGAAGTCTCCGTAGATTTGATATCCGCCAGACAGATGGCAAACGACGGGGGGCGCGGACGGATTTGTCGTTGTTGCAAAAACGACCCCGACGGCGTCGGACCAGTCAAAACTCAACGTGCGGTCACGGTAACGAAATTGTCCCCCCGCCGGCGTACACGATTCCATCGCCCCTTCGTATGTCCGAATCGCCCCTTCATGCAGGACGACAAGCACGTCCCGGCTTCGATCGGACTGCCGCATCAGCTGTTCGATCGCTTCTTTGTTTTTCCCACCCACTCGGCGCATCACAACGGATAAATTGGAAAACGGAACCGAAAACGGCCCCCCGAGCGGCGTTTGTATCGTCGCCGATTGCGCGTCGCCGGAACAAAGCGTCGCAGCCAGAATCGATCCACCCGCCAACTCGATTCGATGGGTGAATTGCTCGCCGGGATCATCGGCGCTCGAATTCAAGAACCGGACCGACAACAGATCGTTTCGCGAAATCGCAATCGCAGGCAAATCAGCCGCAATTTTGACCAGAATTTTCTGATCGTCTTCAGCCCCGGCCCACGCTCCGACCGTTTCCGTCCCCTCCAACGTGGTGACTTCAATGAGGCGGCCTTGCAATGCTTCCGTGCGAGGTTCGCCGCCGCACAAAACACACGCAATCACTGTCGTCGCAAAAGCAGTCATTTCTCTTTGCTCAACTCTTCGTAGTATTGTTCGATTAGCGCCCGATACGACTCCGGAAAACTCTCGCCAAGGTGTTGCAGAATCTCCTCGCGCTGGGCTGGCGGCATCTGTCCCCACATTTCGCCCGGCTGAACCCCCGGCGCCGGCGCTAGCGCCCCTTCGGCTCCGCTTCCGGCGGGCGTGGTGGATTTCGTTGCCGGAGACGACGACCGCGGACCGGCCGCAACTATCGGCTTGCTCCCCGTCCCCGGCGTGCCGACCGGCGCAGAACCCGCCGCAGCCTGTTCCTCTTGCTCAAGGGCAGACAAAATCTCCTTGAGGCGAGACAAAATGCTTGATTGGATTCGCTGTGTTTCCTCGCCGGCATCCAACCCCCCAAGTCGCTCCGACGCCGAACGAAACCCCTCTCGCAATTCCGCCACGTTCTGCACAAACTCCTCGTCCGCCCCCGCATCTGCAAGCAGGGTTCGGGCTTGCTCCGTTGTTTCCCCCATCTGATCTTCTCGCCGACCCCAATCCATCGCTTCCAACTCGTCCATCCGCGACCACAACGCCGGTTCCTTCTCTCCAAGCCGCTGCGTCGCTTCGCCGGCTTCCTGCTGCCGGCGGAGCAATTCCTCAAATTTGCTTTTCAAGTCGAGCATCGCGCGACGCCGCCGAAGCGCGCGGAGTTGTTGCATCCGCCGTTGGAGTTGTTGTCGGGCCTGTTCCAGCCGATCAGCGGCTTCCTGCTGGGTTTCGGCGGATTCGTTGTCTCCCCGCTCCAATTGCTCCGCCGCCAGACTCATCAAATCACCGGCGTCCGACACTTGCTCCGCTCCAGGTGTCGGCGATTGCGGATCACCCCCCTCGCCTTGCCGCATGTGCTCGAGCAACTGCTTCGTCAGTTCGAGAATTTCTTTCTGGATTCCGGCGAGCGATTCCATCTGCTGGGCGTCGGCGACGAGGCGGGTGTCCTCTGTAAGTTTCCGTTCCCGATCCAGCAAATCATTCAGGCGATTAAGAACCTCCTGCAAATCCGCCAGCGCGGCATCGGATGGTGTCTCCGATTCCTCCACCGTCAGCACCGCCAGCAAAGACTCCAAATCATTCAGCAGCTTTTCCTGCTCCTGTAGCGCCTGGTCCCAGCGGGCCTCGTCATCCAGCAATCCGACGATCTGTTCCAGATTCCTTTGAACTCGCAATTCCGACAAAGACCGAATCGCACGTTCCAGGCGACGTGCCTGGGCAGGTTCGCTCGCCCGAAGCTGGTCAACCAAACGCACCATCCGGTCTTCCATCTGCCTCACCCGGTCGCGAACGATCTGCTCCCGAACCGCCAAGGGATGCCGCGACGACGACTCTCTCCCAGCCGCATTTTGGGCCCAGACCTTTCCGGACCCCAAAAAGATCAGAACGATTCCCAGCGCACACAGCACGCTTCGCGCCCCCGGTCGGCCCAAGACTCCCGGACGGTGATTCACTATGTGACCCTTCATCGCTTTTACCTGTCGCCACACTCAGAATACCCGCCGCGCTCCCTTCCCGCTACCCGCGACACGATGTCGAGTTCCCAACTCGTGGGACTTCCCGGTGTGGCTTCGCCGTTTGGCGGGCTCAACTACTCCCCTCCCTTTTTAGGGAGGGGTCGGGGGAGGGTGAGACCCCTTCTTGGGAAACATCCCGCACATCGGTAAGATTTCGGATATGGACTCAACGAAACGACGTTTTTCATCCGCCCACCCCCGGCTTCATCGGGTCATCCCATGGGTGCTAATCATCGGATTGGGCGCCATTGTTGGCGCACCGACCCTGAGTCTCACGCACGTCGGCGGCGATGACGAACACCTTGTACTCAATCACGCTTTGGTCAACCACCCGTCACTGCCCAACGCCGTCGAACTTTTCTCCATCACGCATCGCGACCTCTATCAACCCATACCCCTGTTGACGTTCCAAATTGAATTTGCCCTGTTCGCCCACGGCGCCGACCCACAGGAGCAGATCAACAATGTCTTGTTTCACATGCACCTGACCAACGTCCTCCTGCATATCCTCAACGGCATCCTGATCTGGAGATTGTTCCGTCGTTTGTCCAGCGATGGAGTGGGCCTCATCATCGCCGCTCTGTTTTTGGTGCATCCCCTGTCTGTGGAAAGCTACTCATGGCTCAACGGCCGAATGACGCTGCTGAGCACCACCTTTTCGCTTCTTGTTCTGATCCTCGTCCGACGATGGTGGGCGCCCCCGCCCGACACCCCGTCGTCGCGTGTTGAAACCCTTACCAGCGGTTTGATGCGATCCCTGCTGCTGGTTGTTCTTGTGGCGATGGCCCACATGAGCAAACTCAACGCCGCACTTCCGCTGCTCATGCTCGGCGTCGCATGGTGGTCTCGCCGACGTCCGACTCGCGCCGCCATCATCAATACAATTGTGGCCACGGCGATTACGGCCGGCTTTCTTCTTCTTAACGTCTTTGCCACACGCGAAAGCCAAATGCTCGAAGGCGCCACCGAGCAACTGCATGGACCCTCTTCGGCACGGGTTGTTCTGGCGTTGGGATGGTATCTCCAACACTATCTTTGGCCGACGGGCCTTTCGCCGCACTACCCCCCGCCCGTGAATATCTCGTGGTCCGATCCCGCGGTGGTCCATGCGATTCTGTACTGCGGCATCGTTTCTGCGGCGGTTCTTGTTTCATTGCGACGGACTCGAATCGGATGGGTGGGATTGCTGTGGTTTGTCATCGCTATCGCCCCGACCCTTCCGTTCGTCCCCACCCGAAATCAATTGGCTGCCGATCGTTATGCCTATTTTCCCAATCTGGGACTGCATTGGATCGTCGCCGCATTCGTCGTGTGGTTGTGGTACCATCCGCGACCGGTGGGGTTTGTTCTCTATTGGAAGTTGATCGGTTGTGGCGTTGCCGTTTTTGTAGTCGGCCTGCTCGTTCGGATCGGATGGATCACGACGCGATATTACGCAACCCCCGAAGCCAAAATGAAACGCGTCGTCGAAATCGCCCCGGAATTCCCCACATGGCTTGCCAAACTGGGCTGGCTTAAATTCAAAAATAAGGATTATTCCACAGCCGCCCAACTCGCCGACAAGGAACTCACGCGTTTCTCCTCCGACTCAACCGCCTATGCCCTCGCCATGTCGCTCAGAGCGATGTGCAGATTTCAGACACAAGGCGACACCGATGGCGCAATCGCGGATTTGCAGTCCGCCATCCAGCGCGACCCCGATTTTCTTGAAGCGCCTCATTATCTCGGCTGGGTTTTCTTCCACGCAGGTCGCTTGGAGCAAGCGGCACAAGTCCTTGAACCGCTTGTCCATCAAGCACCTCGCTCCAACCCGGACTTGAATCTGCTGGCGCAAATCTATCGTCTGCAAGGCGACGTCGATCGCTCGCAGGTGCTTTACCAGCAATCTTTGGACAACAGTCGCGGATACGATCTGGATGCCCTGCTGGGCTTGGCTGACCTCGCCAATTCACAGCAACGATTTTCTGAAGCCCTGTCTTGTTATGATCGCATTCTTGAACTCAATCCGGGCCATCTGCCAGCCCTGATTGCCGCAAGCGACCTTCTTCGTCAATCCGGCCGGTACAAGGATGCCTCCGCATTGTGGGAACGTGCGATAAACCGCGGATTTCGTACGCCGGATTACCGTGCCCGATTGGCCTACCATCGCTGGTTTCTGAATGACATCCCCGGCGCGCAATCCGAAGCCCAAAAAGCACTTACGGAAGGACCAACACCGCTCGCGTCGTTGACTTTGCTGCTGGTCGATGTCGCGCAAGGCCGCCCACAAGCCATTGCGGACCAGACCGAATTCTTGCTTCACCAACCCGATTTGAACAACCTGTACCAATATGCGTACGAGGCGCTCGAATTCTATAGCGCGGTGGATATCCGTTCTCCATGGCCGTACTATGTCACAACTTTATTGCTGGTCAGGGAAGGGCGCGGCGATATGGCGCTGAAAACGCTCGAAATGTTTGATCAATTGTGCACCGACTCGCAGTGGTCTTCAGACCTGCATCGGCGGGTGGAGCACGAAATCGCTCGGTCGGCGAAGACAGCGCCGACGCCCAAAACGGAGACTCCATGAATCGACTGACCCCCGGAATGCCGCCCCTTGCACCGCCGCGCGACTCTCAGATCGAAAACATCAAGGATACCATCGAATCGCTCGTCGTTGCCTTCATTCTGGCGTTTGTATTTCGCGGATTTTTGGTCGAAGCCTTTGTCATCCCCACCGGTTCGATGGCGCCTTCCCTCTACGGACAGCACGGTCTCCAGATTTGCCCCGATTGTGGATGGGAATTCGCCTTCGGCTCTTCCGGCCAGCCACGAATCAAATGCCCGAATTGCGGAAAAGAATCGTATGTTGAGAATGCGAACGAACGATCCGGCCGAAGCGACGTCCCGTCTTCTCCGGCGACTTCGCTGGCCTCCGGAAACACGACCGTGTCTTCCGAACCGCTCAGCGGGGACCGCATTCTCGTCTTCAAATGGGTCTATGACCTCGGCGGATCGCTGCTCGCCCCGCATCGCTGGGATGTCGTCGTCTTCAAAAACCCCGCCAACGGCGAACACAATTTCATCAAGCGCCTGATCGGACTTCCCAACGAAGTGCTCGAGATCATCGACGGGGATATTTATGCTTGCCCGATCTCGGCGCTGGATGAGGAAGCACGGGCTTTGCTCGAACAGGCCGTCGAACTGAAATACCGGGCAGTGAAGGCAACGTGGGAAAAACAACCCGGAATCGAGACCCCGGAAACCCAGGACGCCCCGTTGCGACAGTTGTCGGTGCTGGAAAAGAAAATCACGCCATTACTGGAGGGACAACTTCAAATCCAGCGAAAAACTCCCGTTGCCCAAAAATCGCTTTGGCAGATCGTTTTTCATCAGGATTTTCTTCCCTCGCCCGATGTTCGACCCCAACGCCCCAGATGGGAGTCGCTGGCGCCTTCGCGTACGACCGAAAATTGCTGGGACACCTCGGATCGTATCGTTCGGTTCCATGGCGCCGATTCGGGTCAGCAAACCATCGAGTTCACCGGCAAGAAGATTACGGATTTTTATGCCTACAATTTCGGCGGTCCGATCGGAGAACCGCCGGAAACCGTCGGCGATCTGCGGATTCATTTTGTCCTCTCCTACGAAGGCGGCGACGGGAATCTGAGCCTCGAACTCACCAAAAACGACGATGCTTTTGATGTCCGCCTCAACCGCGACGGCGAAGTCGTGCTGACTCAGGCGGACGCGCAAGGCCAAAAATCTTCTTGCGTCCTCGCCGCCGGCCAAATCCCGCCTTGGCGCATCGGCCAGCCCGTCGAAATCGAATTCACCAACGTCGATTACCGGGTTTCGCTCCGCGTGGATGGGCGCGAAATACCCGTCGTGGCGACCACCGACGAGAACTACTCTCCCGATTTCAAAAAACTTCGCCTGAAATCCAGAACCTCCACTCGACCATCCCGCGCGCGAATATCCGCCGACCATCTCGATATTTCCTTGTCCCACTTGTCGTTATGGCGGGATGTCTATTACACCGAATGCGATCTGAACCTGGGTCGCGATGGCCGTTCGACCATTCCGGGCTGGGGGACCACGGGCTTCCCGATCTGTCTCCGCCGAGGCGAATACTTCGTTCTGGGTGACAACAGCCCAAAAAGTCAGGATTCGCGGCTCTGGGAAGAACCCGCCGACTATCTCAAAAACCGAGGAATCTTCTATCAGGTTGGAACCGTCCCGGACGACCAGATGATCGGAAGGGCGTTCTTTGTCTATTGGCCCAGCGGGTTTCACATCAGTTGGATTCCCGCCCTTCGAGATGTTGGACTGATTCCAGACGTCGGAAAAATGCGGTGGATTCGATAAAGATCACCCGAACAAGAATCGGTGTTGTTTGCATAGTGGAATGTATAAATGCTTCACAGGGTGAACAATATTCAATCTTTTTGAATTACCTTATCTTAGGCACGACAAGAACTTATCCACATTTTTCTGCTGTGAATTCCCTGTATTCTTTGAGATAACAAAGCACAACACCTGAATCGGCAGATATGATTCGAAACGAAAGGCACAAGACTTAAGACAGAATTGTGTATAACTTATTGAAAACAAGCGTGTTATAGGCGAAAAAACGTGGTTGACAGATGTGCTATGTTGTCAGAATAGGTGTTCTGTGAGATACTGATGATCTTGGATAACCGCACGGGTGTCAGGAAGGGCTATTGTCAACAGGATATCCACTATTGATTTTGACTGCTCGGAAACAGGAATGGCGAAAACAACACTGTTAGAAACTCATGATCTGGTCAAATCTTACAACGGAAGACGGGTTGTTGATCGCGTCGGATTTTCGGTCGAACCGGGCGAGATCGTCGGATT
>CAIVHJ010000279.1 GCA_903905665.1 uncultured Phycisphaerales bacterium | reverse complement strand
GGCAAGTCGAAGCGAACGGCGGGGTTGTACATTATGCCCCCACCGCCGAAGACGCCTGCTCCATCATTTCGCGGATCGCGTTGACGCAACACTGCCGACTGGCTGTAAAAACCAAGTCCATGGCGACAGAAGAAATCGGGCTGAACGAACATTTGGAGAAAGTGGGCATCCGCGTCGTCGAAACCGATCTGGGCGAATTCATCGTTCAGCTCGATCACGACCGTCCCAGCCACATCGTCACGCCGATCATCCACAAAAACCGCCAGACCATCGCCCGCGCTTTCGCCCGCGAACTGGGCATCGAATATACCGAAGACCCCCATGTCCTCACCGGCCATGCGCGACGATATTTGCGGGACATTTTCCGACGTTGCGATCTGGGAATCACCGGTGCGAATTTTGCTGTAGCCGAGGACGGTTCGATCTGTTTGTGCACGAACGAAGGCAACGGTCGCATGACGACCACCCGCCCAAGAGTTCACGTGGCGCTGGTTGGAATCGAGAAACTCCTGCCCACCAAATCTGACCTCTCGGTGTTCCTGAAACTGTTGGCCAAATCCAGCACGGGACAACCGATCACGGTTTACACCTCCATCATCCGAGGCCCTCGAAAACCCGACGACCCCGACGGCCCGGAACAATTTCACGTCGTCCTGCTCAACAACGGCCGAAGTCGAATTCTTAACGGCCATTACCGATCGATTCTCCGATGCATTCGCTGCGGCGCCTGTCTTAACGCCTGCCCCGTCTATCGCCGGATCGGAGGTCACAGTTACGGCAGCGTATATCCCGGACCGATCGGCATGGTCCTGTCTCCGCTGCTCGCTCGCCTTTGTGATTATTTCGATTTGCCGCAAGCCACCAGTTTGTGCGGTTTGTGTCACGAAGTCTGCCCTGTCGATATCGACCTTCCGCAGTTGCTGATTCGGCTTCGGCAGAATCAGGTGCAAAACCACCTGCGAAATTTCAGCCATCGGTGGATTTTTCGGTTGGCGGCGGTGTTGTGTCGATCCGAAATAACCTATCGACTCGCACAATGGTTATTGCGGCGATTCCTGACGAACAACACCGAACGAGACTGGATCGACAAGGCTCCCTATCCGCTCAACCGATTGACTCGCAATCAAAGTCTCCGAAGTCCGGCTTCCAAACCGTTCCGGCAAATCTGGGAGGAAACGCTCCGACATGAATGAAACACGAACATCATTTCTCCAACGCATCCGAGATGCGGTTGCATTCACACCGCCGTCGCAACGCATTCCACATCCGGTCCTCAACCCAGCTGCGCTTCGGAATGTCCCACCCGATGCCGACCTCACGAAATTGTTCATCGAACGGGCGAAGGAAACGGGCCTTCAGGTAACGTCTATGACGCTGGTCGAGATTGCTCCGTGGGCCATCGGAATTTTGAAACGAATCTCGGCGGTTCGTATCGCCATCGAGCAAAACTCCGTTTTACAAGATTTGGCGAAGATGCTCCGAAACGAATTTCAGGTTTTTGAACCGCCGTTCGACGATGAAACGCTTTTTTCAGCCGACGTCGGCATCACCGCCCCCCCCGCCGCCATCGCCGAAACCGGAAGTCTCGTTTGTTTTACCGGCCCGTCCGGCGGACGATCGCTCAGTCTGATCCCGCCGGTTCATCTGGCGATCGTTCAAAGTTCCCGGATCGTGCCGGACCTGATGGATTGGCCCAAAATTCAATCCGAACCGGCGAATTCCTCCTGCATGACGCTGATCAGCGGACCTAGCAAAACCGCCGACATCGAGGGTATATTGATCACGGGAATGCACGGCCCCGCCGAAGTCCACGTGGCTGTGGTTTCAGAAACCTGAGGATAAACACCATGGAACTTGAACGATTGATTCGTGTCGCCGCTGGTCGCGAACCGGCGGACCTGGTCTTGAAAAACGGATACGTCGTCAACGTCCTTTCCGACGAAATTCAAAAGGCCGATGTCGCCCTCTGCGGGAAAAACATCGCCGGAATCGGTTCATACGACGGACGCACCGTGGTGGACCTGAAGGGACAATACATCTGCCCCGGATTCATCGACGGTCACATCCACATCGAATCGTCGATGCTGAGCGTTCCCGAATTCGCCAAAGTCACCGCCACGCACGGAACCACCGCCGTCGTCACCGACCCCCATGAAATCGCCAACGTTTTGGGCATCGAAGGCATCCGATACATGCTCGCTTCGAGCAAATACTGCCCCATTCGCGTCTATGTCATGCTCAGCGCATGCGTGCCGGCTTCGGCGTTGGAAAGTGCCGGCGCCCAGATCAACGCCGTCGATTTGCTCCCCATGCTCACCGATGAATGGACGCTCGGATTGGCGGAGGTGATGAATTATCCGGGGGTTCTCGCGCTGGATCCCCAAATGCTCGATAAACTCAAAGTGGCTCAGGAGCGAAAGTGCGTCATTGACGGCCATGCCCCCGGTCTGACCGGCCGGCCGTTGCAAGCGTACATCGCCGCCGGAATCCGCAGCGACCACGAATCCACCACCCTTGACGAAGCGAGGGAAAAACTTCGGCTTGGAATGTACGTGATGATTCGCGAAGGGTCTCAGGCGCAAAATCTGGATGCCCTGCTGCCACTGGTCACCCCGACGACCTCCGATCGTTTTCTGTTTGTCACCGACGATTGCGATGTGGAAGACCTGTTGGATCAGGGACACATGGACTACATTCTGCGGCGGGCGATTTCCAAAGGGCTTCAACCCACACTGGCGGTCAAAATGACCACGTACAACACCGCCCGGTATTTCGGGCTTAAAGATTACGGAGCCGTGGCGCCCGGTTTCCGGGCTTCGCTGACGATTTTGAACGATCTGAAACAATGCCGTGTCACGAGGGTCTATCAGGACGGTCAACTGGTGGCTCAGGACGGAGCCTGCATCCCCCTGCCGCAGTTCAACGCTCGCCATCAACCCGTCCTTCGGAGCACGATGAACACCCACTGGCTCGAACCCCACCAATTCGCCGTCAAAGCCCCCGATTCCAAAACCACGCAGCGCGTGCACGTCATCGAAATGATCGCCAACCAATTGGTCACCCAAAGACGAATCGAGGAATTCCCCGTCCGTGAGGGACAGATTCATGCGGACCCCACGCGCGATCTTGTGAAAGCGGCGGTGATCGAACGACACCTCGCTTCCGGAAACATGGGACTTGGATTCATCAGTGGATTGGGTTTGCAGCGCGGCGCGATTGCCAGTTCCGTCGCTCACGATGCACACAACATCATCGTGGCCGG
>CAIVHJ010000278.1 GCA_903905665.1 uncultured Phycisphaerales bacterium | reverse complement strand
TGCAGCAACTTCGGATCAAACACCGTTCCGCATTCGGGGCACACGGGGGTCGTTAAACCGCGTAAAGAATAACCGCACCCGACGCACTGAAAGTTCGCCCGACGCTGCAACTCAAGATAGTGTCTGCGGCCCCGCCGAGCCAGACCGAAGGTCAACGGTACTGCAAACAACAAAGCGATTCGCCAGAAATAAACCATGACAAAATGGTTCCTGTACGGTTTCGAATATTTCCACCATGTGACATCGAACAAGAAGCAATCAAAGTCATGCTCCTCGTACGCAAGCGGCGATGGGCCTAAGGACCTATGGTTGTATCGTATGGACCCCTTCAAAACATTTAGCATTGTTAACGTCTGTGCTCCTTCATTCTCTGAACCCCATAAGAGGAGGTGTCGAGCAGCGCGACTTATTGCATCTGAGCCGTCTATCGGGAAGTAGCTGAGTGCCCACAAGAACAGGCACAAGCATAGACCGACCGCGCACACCTTCAGCCATGTGTTGCTGGGCCTCTTGTAACCATGCGCTATTTGAAATCGTTTACTTGGAGGCATATTTACATCTTCGTGCAATAAGGATCACACCCACCCCCGCCCTTACGACCCCCACCACCATGTCCTCCGGTCTCGCCGGGACTCGAGTGATTGGATTTTTTCTCCTCGTCGCATGTCGCTTGTGCCTTATCAGCAGCTTTCAGCAGTTCTTGTATCCTGTTTCTCTTGTTCTTAATCTCATTCTGTCGTCGTGCAATCTCTGCCGACTTGGCAGCGATCTGCCCTCTCGCATACGCCTTCTGCAAGTCAATTTCGTTGATGTTATCCTTGATCGCCTGAACTATCGCCGCCCGATCACCTGATTTCATCGCAAAATATAATCCCGCGCCGTCAATAACAACACCTGCGACTACCGCACCAAAGACTACCAAACCTCCACCGGGGATAAAGACTGCGATGAGCGCAACACCCATAGACCCAATTGTTCCCGTATCACTAGCTTCCTCAAAGTCTATTCTACCGCTTTCCGCCTCTATCAATAACTTACACAAAACACCCTCTTGGGTTAGCAGCTGCCTTATAGACCCATCAAGTTTGCCGATATCATTGTTGAGCTGGTCAATGGTATTATTCAAATCATCAATTTCATCCGCCAGATCTTCAATCTCTCTCCGCATGGCATTGGCGGCTTTACAGTCGGTTGATCCTGTATTGTATTTATTCTTCTCTGGGCTTTTTCTCGGCCCCCTCTTGGGTGCTCCCGATGAAGGATTTCCAGACTGCTTCCTGGGCTGCCTCACGACGGGTCCGTGATATCCGGGAGGGTCTTCCTGTAATCCCAGCGGGTCAAAGTACCCCACGGCGCTGGATCCGACATACTCGTACAGGTTCATTCCGCCGGCGTAACCGATCGGGTCGCGTTGGAGGAAGCGGCCGGTCGAAGGGGAGTACCAACGGAATCCAACGTGGATTCCGTCAAATGCGGAACCTGCCGGCTGACCGCTGCCGGCTACCTGCTCGTAGCCGTACCCTCCAACATATCCATATCGTGTTTCGAGATTCTCGCCCACGAGTTCGCCGAAGGCGGTCGTCACAGCGGCATCGATTGCATTTCCGGAGCCATCCGTCATCAGTCGCGTCGTGCCGAGGTGGTCGCTGTGGAAGTATTTCACGTTCCCGTTTTGATCCACCTCCCCCAATCCCAATTCGTATGATTTCGTAATTCGCCATTCGTACTTACGACGTAGTCGGAATACGGCTCGTCGCCGTCATACGTCGTCCAAACTGCCGAGGCATAGGTCGGAGAGAAATTCCACGAGCCGGAACCCGGATAGATCTCCGGGCGAATCAAGGACTCCTCTCCCCTTTTTTCTCTTTGACGAAGCTCAAAGCCACTGCAAACTCTCTTTTGTACCGGATCAGCATCGACACGTACCGGATAAAATAAACAAGGGAAAAAGCACCAACGATCATATAGGCAAAAGATAGCACTGATGGCGGATCGGAATAGTTCCAATTGCGAACCCTCGCCAACGTCGGAATACACACTAACAGCAATGAACAACAAGTGAATCCCAAAGTAGATGCGGTGGTTCTGGCTCGGAGAATTCGATCTCCTGTCCTAGGTGCAAAACCGCGAAGATATAAACCCAATAGGCAAATAACTACTGTACCGCTGACATCGGAAACCAATCCGGCCCATGCGGAACTGGCCAAGAAACTGAAATTGCTCAGAGACAAGCCGGCAATAGGAGTCAACAGAACAGAACTGAAGCGTAATAGGCGTCGGCAGGAGTATGCGGATTCTTCAAAACGTAATCGCGGTTCTTGCGTAGTCAGCAAAATAAACGCAACGACCCAATACACGCAAAATAGATTCAATATGACAAAGGCGGTCACGACTGGCCAACCGGCGGAAAATGCCGTCGCGGGTTGCCACCATCGCGATGGAACGCTTGAGGCCGATAGCAATGCCGCCAAAATCATTGCGAAAGCCGCAACAAGCAAGGCAAATCCCCACAGAAGCAATTTCAATCCAAGGCAGATTCGCTTCAACCATCGAGCGTCAGCGTATTGCAATGTTAAACCATGCCTAGACTTACCTACCGGGGTATTACATTCGGGGCAGTAACCGGACAAACGCAATCCTCGCAGATTGTAGTTGCATGTAACGCACGGAGTATCTTTGGTAATTTGCTCTTCCTGCTCAAACAACATTATTCGCCGTCCTTCACCGAGGCTTGTTGTGTACCAGCAAGCGAGACTTGCCAACATAGTATGTGTGCTGCCTGTCTACAGTAATGTTGTAAACTCTAATGGAATCACAAAGCTGCTCGACGCGAACGCTCTGTATCGAAACCGAGAAACCTTCTTGGTTCAGAAGGTTGTCACCGGCATTCAGATCGGCGGCTTTGACCCAATCACGACCAATTACCCAAAACGGATGCTCACGCGTGCACTGAATAGTTTCTCCTGCAACACAAACATGAACAAGCTCATTGGCCCAATGTGAGGAAATGTGAGTTATCGAGTTAAGCTCAATTGAGCTAGTTTCCATGTCAGTGGCATAGACTAGATCACCCATTAACAATTTCTCTATCACCTTGAGACCGTTTTCCGTATTAACAACCGTTCCTTCCACGAAACAAAGATCATAACGCGGAATCCCGGGATGCCTCCGATAAAAATCCCTCTTCCATTCGATTTCAGGATACTGTTGTATCACACTCCATCTGATTATATTGCACCCCACATTGGCGGCTCGAGGAATCCACTCTGCAACCGGTGGCCAATAATCATCAATCCAATCCCTAGGTATTGGATTCTTGGGCCACGGCTCTACAGGCCGAGCCGGTCCTAAGTTGTCGTCTTCATGGAATGGATAAGACTCCGGAAGATCGTCAAGTCCCAACGGATCAATACGACTTGTGGGACGACTCACTACATACTCATACACATTCAGCCCACCGCGGATTCCGATCGGGTCGCGTTGGAGGAAGCGGCCGGTCGAAGGCGAATACCACCGGAATCCAGTATGGATTCCGTCGAATGCGGAACCTGCCGGCTGACCGCTACCGGCTACCTGCTCGTATCCATATCCCCCCACGTACCCATATCGTGTTTCGAGATTCTCACCCACGGTTTCGCCGAACGCCGTCATCACAGCGGCATCGCTTACGTTCCCAGAGGCATCCGTAATCAGTCGCGTCGTGCCGAGGTGATCGCTGTGGTAATACCGCACGTTCCCGCTCGAATCGATTTCACCCAGACCGAGTTCGTAGGATTTCAGCACCGTAATCGCACCCGTCTGCGGGTTCACGGTGTAATCATAATACGGCTGGTCACCGTCGTAAAACGTCCAAACGGCTGAATTGTAATCCGGCTGGAAATCCCACCAACCCGAACCCGGAGGAGTCTCGGTGCCGTTCCACTGCCGCGTCAGGGTCCTCGCCCGACCGCTCCCGCGAAACTCAGTCACCTTGACGATCTGCTCGTTGATCGGATAACCCCAATCGTCCACACCGTCGTACGTCCGCTCCGTCACATACTGCAACTCACCTTGCTTGTTGTACGCCAGACACGTCCCATGCACCGTCGTTTCCCCCGGCGCCGTCCGCACAATCTGGCTCACGTTCCCCACCGAAGGTGGACTCTCCCAACCCAGTTCATACGTGTAATCCACACGCTCCACGACCACCAGATCGTTCGCAAATCGGCGTTCGTCGCTTGAATTTCGTAATTCATAATTCGCAATTCGTAATTTATCCTGCTCTGCGTTCTCCGCGTGCTCTGCGGTTAATCC
>CAIVHJ010000277.1 GCA_903905665.1 uncultured Phycisphaerales bacterium | reverse complement strand
TTAAATACGGGGTGCTCCCAATTCCATACATTCATCTTGGCGCTCTCGCCAAGCTTGGCTCCAGCGCACTTGTTCGTCCCCGCCAAGTACGCGTACAACCGCGCTTTGTGTTTCCACTTGAGAGCATCACCGTTCGACTCAACACAAGTCAAGAAGCTGTCGACGCACTGACAGAGTGGCTCTTGGGGGTTCACGGAAAGCATCACGAGGTCCTCAAGCGTGCCATTGAGAAGAGCGGTACCGTCCGCATCGTAGCCGGGGAATAGGGCGTACGCGACGCGGGGTGTGCCATCGACAAACGCAAATGGTCCAGCGGGAACTTCCAGCGAGACAGCAGACAGGCTGCTCTTGATGCTCTGAACTGCGGCGCTTGCGTCTGTTTCGGCGTCACGCATGATGAGGATCGTATCAACAGCATCAAAACCAGACATCCTAATCAAGACTTTAAGTTCGGCAGCCAATTCGTTGATCCCGCCGAAGTCAACAACCTGGCAATCACAATCGCGGTACTTTTTGTAAGCCCAGAACCAAAACCATCCTGCGTCTGCGCCTTCTGTGAGGATGAGCTTGTTTTTCTCCAACGTCTTGGGATGCCGCAACTCAACCTTCATTATCGAACTTCCATCTCGGCAGAAAGCGCAGTTCCAAGCAGAGCGTGCTCATAGCACTTTGCTCTGACTTGGTCATCGACGCGATCTAAACGAACATAGCCGAAATCAGAACTGAGGTCGCCGGACATACCTTCGTAAGCGGCCCTGAGACAGTCGTAGATATGTGTGGTAGCAATTACCTGACAGTTGAACTCTGTGCAAGCCTCACCGATTGCCTGCCATATCTTGGGCATCACCGAGTAGTGAAGCCCATTCTCCACTTCATCAATCACCACCAGGCCACCCTCTGATGTTGCCACAAACAACATAATCTGGAGAAGATGGGACATCCCGTCCCCCATATAGGCCACCGGAATCTTCCGTCCAAGCCCAATGTCGCCATAGATCAAAGGCACACCGCCCGTGGCAACTGTCGAAAGGCTTTTCAGCCGCGGCTCAATGATACTGAGAAACTTAACGAGCTCGTTCTCCTTGCATTTGATATCCAATTGCCCGAACCGTGCAGCAAGTTGATTGGCCTCAACCCGGAGGCGCGCCGGAATGATGGCCCCCGGAACAACTGACTTCAGAAAATCGCCGTTAAGGGCAATACCGTTCTGTGATACTACCATGTGGCTGCTCTGGTCAGGTTGACCTAGCTGTCGGTAACAGATATCCAGCGCCCCTACCGGCGTAGCAGTCTCGCCTGTCTGGATTACTGGTGCACCGGAGCTGTCTACCGAGGTGGACAGCGCCTGTACCGCATAATCCGAATAACCCGGGTTATACCGTATGGTCATGCTCTCGCATCGTCCATCTATCTCCACACTAATAGTAATCTCGCTGCTCGGATCATAATCCGCGAAAATGGGAAAAAACACCTCTTCCGGCATAAGCGGAAGAGTGCTTACTCCCCTCATCCCATATTGCCGCGAAACCATCTGCGGATTTGTCCTATCTAGGAACATGAACAACGCCTCAATGACGGAAGTTTTTCCAACGTTATTCCTCCCGCCCAGCAGCGTTACGCGCGAAAGGCAGGGTATCTCCAGGTCTCGGAGACCCTTGAAGCCCTTTATCCTGCATGATGTAATCACAGTATGATCCGCCCTCCTCTATTATGTGGAACGAGAGTTGAGGAAGCCGCCATCAAGCGGCGTAGTGCACCAGTCATCGCGGGATGACCTGCCCATACCCCAGGTCAATCAATGGCCGGTCGGCCGAGGTTCCAATCCACCGCTCGCGCCGTGGGCAGCCGGCACCGTGCGCCGGCACCCCGCCGCTGTCTCGTTCACAGTCGCACGATTATACCATCCGCTTGCCAGACCGGTCAACCAAATCCGCGCAAGCCGGGTTGCGGAAGCGTCATGGTC
>CAIVHJ010000276.1 GCA_903905665.1 uncultured Phycisphaerales bacterium | reverse complement strand
CCTGGTAGATCCGGACCCGGTTGCCGATGATGCAGGTCTCTCCGATCACCACGCCGGTTCCATGGTCGATGAAAAAGTTCTTGCCGATTTTGGCGCCCGGATGAATGTCGATTCCCGTCTGATTGTGGGCCCATTCCGTCATGATTCGCGGAACCCACGGAACCTCCATCACGTAAAACTCGTGCGCGATCCGATACACCGTCACCGCCAACACCCCCGGATAGCACAAAATGATTTCCATCACATCCACTGCCGCAGGATCCCCGTCGTAAGCCGCCTGAACGTCCCCCGCCAATTGCTCCCGAATTTCGGGAATCTTCTCAAAGAATCGCTGCACCATCTCCCGTGCGCTCGTCCGGCATGGCTCACCCACGACCTCCGCCTGACCGGATTTCATCTGCTGATGGCATAGGGCGTGGTAAATTTCACGGTTCAGCAGCTGGCCGACTCGCGGCAGCAATTCTCCCACGTGATACGACATATTGTGAAAATTCAGGTCCTGCCGGCCAAGATATCCCGGATACATCAGTTCCAGCAACAACTCGACCGCCGCGACGATGTTCTGCCGCGAAGGCAGATATCGTTTGTCGATGTGGTGTGTTCGCTCGTCGGACCGGTAACTCTCCACGATCCGTTCGACCAAAACCGGCAGTTGACTTCCCAAACCAAATTCCTCGCGCATAATTGACCGTCCTTTCAGGGCTGCAGGATTCATTTCTTAGAAGTATTGTATGTGCTCTGTAGAAATCCATCTCCTGACTGTAGGGGCACGGCAGTGCCGTGCCCGTTTTCTCTTCAGCAGGGCGGGCACAGCATGCTGTGCCCCTACACAAACGTCATCATTGTAAGGTTTTCTACAAAGCATATTGTATGGAGAAACCGCCAAACGGATCAATTCCTCCGACCGCACCCCAAACGATCGCTCGCTCCCATTCGTGTTCGGACCTCGCGGCTACAACTTGACCCACAGGGTCGGGGTATGCGATAACTACAGACTATGGATCGCCAAGCAGCTTCACCTCATCGCTTCTTTCACCCCCATAATGCCATGTCCGTCCTGGCGCATGTCGTGTTGTTTTCGCTGAGTTTGCTCGCGGCGTTTGTCCTGGCCTACAATTTCGCTCGGACGGACCACTGGTTCTTTCCGCAATATCTCATGGTCCTGCCGGCGTTCCTGCTCGTGAAGTACGTCGTGTTTGAATTCCTGCACCAGCACGAACGATCGTGGCGACACGTCGGTTATCGCGATTTCTTCGACACGGTCTGGGTGTGTCTGACTTCCTCTGCCGTTCTTTTTATCGCCTACGGAGTTGCCCGGCGAGGATTCGTCGGTTCGTCGTTGTCCGCCGTCATCGATTTCCCCTCGTCGGTGTTCGTCATCGATCTCATCATCGGTATCGTGCTGGTCACATGGTCCCGCGCCGTCGTGCGATATTATTACGAGCAGGGACGTTCTTCCGGAACACCCGGCACGCGCACGCTCATCATCGGCGCCGGAGATGCCGGCGCCACCCTCCTCCGTGAAATCCAGCACCTGAACCTTCAACAGCACCGCATCGTCGGCTTCCTTGACGATGATCCGCACAAACAGGGCACGCGAATCCATGGAATACCCGTACTGGGTCCGATCACCGACGTTAAAACAGTTTGCACTCAACAGGCCGTGGCGGAAGTCCTGATCGCCATTCCCTCCGCCCCTCGAAAACGCATCCGCGAAATCATTCAGCTGTGCGAAGGCGCTAATCTTTCTTTTCGGATCATGCCCAACCTCTCCGAACTCATCGAGGGCACCCTGACCCTCGAAAGTCAACTCCGACAGATCAAAGTCGAAGACCTCCTCCATCGCCCAACCATCACTCTTGACCATCAAGCCATCAGCGAATACCTGCGCGGCAAAAAAGTGCTGGTCACCGGCGCGGGAGGTTCCATCGGTTCTGAAATGTGTCGCCAAATTTTGCGATTCGAACCCGCCACCCTCGTGCTCGTCGAACTCTCCGAAAACAACCTGTTCAACATCGAGCGGGAACTTCGAGGCCGCCGTCTGCCCTCAGCCTCTGCTCCTCAATCCTCAGTCCTGCGTTGCTATCTGGGCGATATTTGCGATCGATCACGAATGCAATCCGTGTTCCATCGCGAAAAGCCCGATTTCGTCTGCCACGCCGCCGCTCACAAACATGTTCCCATGCTGGAAGCCCATCCGGGTGAAGGACTCAAGAACAACATCGTCGGCACGAGAATGCTCGCGGGACTTTCGGTCGAACACGGGGTGCACAAATTCGTGTACATTTCCACCGACAAAGCCGTCAACCCCACCAGCATCATGGGCTGCACCAAACGAATCGCCGAAATGTTCGTCCAGGGCCTCAGCGAACGCTCCCACACCCGGTTCATCACTGTGCGATTCGGCAACGTGCTCGGTTCCAGTGGAAGCGTCGTCCCGATCTTTCAGGAACAGATCGCCAAAGGCGGACCCGTCACCGTCACCCATCCCGACATCACTCGCTATTTTATGACGATCCCTGAAGCCGCCCAGCTCGTCCTGCAAGCCGGCGCCATCGGAAAAGGCGGCGAAATCTTCCTGCTCGAAATGGGCGAACCGGTCAAAATCGCCGATCTCGCGCGAAACCTCATCACGCTCAGCGGACTTACCCCTGAAGTGGACGTTGAGATTCAATTCACCGGACTGCGCCCCGGAGAAAAACTCTACGAGGAGTTGTATATTGAAGGGGAGGGACTTTTGCCGACCTCGCATCCCAACATCAGCGCCTGGGAAAAACGCGCGGAAAACTGGGATACGCTCGTCGCCGCCATTCCCGAACTGCTCTCCTTGGCAGACGACGCCGATCTCGAAACCATCAAAAACAGACTCGCCTCCTTCGTACCCGAATACCAACCCCATTACAAACCCGCGCCACCTGGATCACGCTCCTGATCGGTTGCCTCGATTGCCTCTCGATCCGGCCGTCACGCCGCTGGACGTAATAGATTCTGGTTCTGAGATCGGACTGGATTGATTTGATGTTGACCGGCGACCCATCGACGGGTAATTACCGGGACATGACAGCACATAGCGAAGCAGGTTGATGAAATTTCCCTTACACATAGAAATTTCCTCTTAAATATAGCACCCGGCATGCCGGGTGTTAAATAATTTTGCCTCAAATCGTCAATCGGGCACGTCCATAATCCATGACCAGGGTCTAACCGGCAGGCCATTACGTATGTTGTGCGATTCAATGTATTTCCGAACAATATGAACTGATTCGCCGTCAAACAAAAATACTTTCCAGTACTTGGCAGTCCAGATTTGCGTTCGTCCTTGATTGGAAGGAAGTTTCAATAACGCACTTGCAGATTGACTCTTGATCTTTCCCACAAGAACGGAAAGTGTTTCGTTCATCGGCGACAATAATAAATGGACGTGAATGGGTTCAATCGCCAAAGCATATACTCCCCATATAGCACCCGGCATGCCGGGTGTTATTTGATTTGTGGTGAAACCGGGTGCTATATGGTCGGCGATCACGTGAGCGACCATCTGTATTTCGTCATTGGAAAGTGTCTTGGATGGTTCCTTCAGAAGTGATTTCGCTCGTCGGAGAGTCGTCTTATCACAGGAATTGAGTTGATGACGGGTATGCCGATCCACTCGTCCGTACAAATCAAACAACCCTGACCAATGCCCGCGAGGGTCGCCCGGCAACCAACTTCCGTAGGTCGTCCAGATGACATGAATTCCACACGTTCGGCTCATGATCGGTAGTAACCGTTTATGCGATTATGAACATACAGCACCCGGTAATACATAACACCCGGATATACAAAGCACCCGGCATGCCGGGTGCTATATGGACAGACACGCTCCACACATCAGCGTTACTTCACCGGCCAGATGACAAGGTCCTCGCCGTCCTTGTCGCTGTAGTTATCGCCAAGAACCTTCCCGCCGTTGTCCACACCGTCTTTGCCGACGGAATACAACGTCATTTGATCGCCCGTGACCTTGTAGATAAAATCCTTTCCACTTCGCGGATCGGTGCGAATCGTTTTGTCGAGCGGTGGGCTGATCGTGTCGAGACTCGTCGGCCAGCTCCCGACTTTCTTCTTCTGAATTACCAGCGAAAGCAACAACTGCGTCCCGCGACGTTGGGTTTCCGTGGAAAAAACACCCTCGAACATAGAATCAGGAGGCGCCAGCTGCATTCTGAAAAATACGGAGGATTCAATGAGCGGTCTATACGTGCTGTTCTTGACCAAGAGATCAACATTAAACGGTAAATCAGTCGTGCATTGTTGGGCCATGTCAATCCAATAATCTTTGGCTTGGCGACACAACACAGATGGCTCTTCCTTCAGCATTTGTTCCATCTGCGCATCGGTAATTGCCTCAACAATCTGTTTTTTATTCGCGGTTATAGCGGTTCGTGAAAACTGATTCTTGAGTTGATCTTTTTCTGTGCAACACCCCTGAATTAAATCATACAATCCTGCCAGTTCTGTCATAAACAATCTTCCACAATGCGTAGCCAAGTTTTGATAATCTTCCTTCTGCAATTCGGTCTGCAAATCATTCAATTCTTTTTCCGAGAACAAATCTGCACGAATACCACCAATAATATGACCATAGGCCATTTTCTTGAGAGAGAAAAACGTCACTTGATCGATAAATTTTAGTCCCTGACCGAGATGATTTGCATGTCGGATGACATACATCATGTTTTTAGCAAATAAGTCTCCATCGATTTTCTTGTCTGCTTGCCAAGATTTGGTTACGAGAGCGCGAGTAAGCTCTCTATTCGGTGCAAGAACTGACCGCACATCAAATAACGTCTTGGCATCATTTAAGGGTTGAGCGAAGAATTTGTGCTTCGTGCCCTCTGTGTAGGCTTGGAGAAGTGGTTCGACTTCTTCTAGCCATTTCGCAAACTTGGGATAGTCACTGGATTGCCAAGGGCTGTGGGTTGGTAGATTTTTATATTCATTGCTAACGTCGTCTGGCATCCTTGGTTGTCGGCCTTCCTCCATGAATTTCCAGTATTCCTGCCAGGCGTTGTCGGCGTCGGCGAATTTGATTTGGTCTTTGTACCACTGGACGTAATCGACTTTGGTTTTGAAGTCGGGCATGGGGGGTTCGGCGACGGGGGGAGGATCGGCGGGTTGGGCCAAGTTGATGACCATCAGCATGACGATGGATAACATGATGATTTCTCCTTCAAATTGAGTTACCTAATGATACGCAAGGAAATACGGCGTGTCGATTATACATTGGGGCAGTTATTATAATGCCGAATTTTCCGGTCCTCCGGTTTCCACAACGTGGTTTTTCGTATTGCAGTGACACTTGAAGATGGGTTCGTTTGGTAATTTTGCATATAGAGTCCTCTGAATAACCACTACAAGTTCAGTCATTCATGACGATAGGGTTTTT
>CAIVHJ010000275.1 GCA_903905665.1 uncultured Phycisphaerales bacterium | reverse complement strand
TTCGGACTTTTTTACAAAACGAGAACGGAAACTCGTTTTGTCTGGAGATCAGCGATTCGGGGGAAGGGCTTCCTCCAGAAGTCCAGAAGCGCCTTTTCGAGCCTTATTTCAGCACCAAACCCGGTGGAACCGGCGTGGGGCTTTCCATGGCGCGCAAGATCATCGAAGCACACGGTGGGCAAATTATGTGGCGAAAACCCGAAGGAAAATCCACGCCGCAGGGCACGACTTTCCGAATTCAGGTGCCGATTAGTAACCTTCCGAAATCGGGAGAGACCACATGGCCAAATTGTTGATCGTCGAAGATGAAAGCTCGCTGCTGCATTCGATTCAGATCGAACTGAGCCGAATCGGCCATGTCTGCTCCGGATTCGAGACGGCGGAACAGGCCATTCGATCCCTGGAGGAGGTTTCACCGGACTTGGCACTGTTCGATATTCGGCTTCCCGACCTGGACGGCGTGGAATTGATCCGCCGGATCAAAGGCGCCGGCCACGAATTCCCCATTATCGTCATGACGGGATTTGCTTCGGTCTCCAATGCTGTCGCGGCGATGAAGGAAGGAGCCGTGGATTATATCGAGAAACCCATCGACCTCGAACAACTGAATCTGGTCATCCAGCGAAATCTCGACCATCTGCGGATGAGCGGACGATTGGAGTTGTTGGAACGAACGCACGCCGGCGAAATAGAGACGGCCGAGATCATCGGCCGGAATCCGGAGTTCGTTCGGGTGCTGGAAGTGGCCAAACGCGTCGCCGCTCCTGCCGTCGATCATCCAACCGATTTGCCGACCATTTTGTTACTGGGTGAAACCGGAACCGGAAAAGACCTGCTGGCAGGGTTTATCCACCAAAACAGTCCCGCCTCAAAAGGGCCGTTCGTGCAGTTGAACTGTGCCGCTTTTCCTCGCGATCTCATCGAAAGCGAACTGTTCGGTCATGAAAAAGGCGCATTCACCGACGCCAGGGCCACCAAAAAGGGCCTGTTGGAAATCGCCGGCGACGGAACCGTCTTCCTGGACGAAGTCGGCGAGTTGCCGGTGGACCTCCAGGCCAAACTCCTCTCGGCTCTGGAATCCCGGTTGTTTCGACGCATCGGGGGGACACGCCCCCGCCGCTTCAATGCACGAATCGTGGCTGCCACCAATGCCGACCTGGCGACGAGAATCAAGGAAGGCGCGTTTCGCGAAGACCTCTTCTATCGCCTCAATACATTCACGATCACACTCCCCCCATTGCGGGATCGAGGCGACGACGTGAGATTGTTGGCCGATCATTTCCTGATGAAATTCTCACGCAAATATCGCAAACGCCCGGCCGTCCTGAGTCCGGAGGCTGTTCACCGTCTGCAAGCATATCCTTGGCCGGGAAATATCCGTGAGCTATCCCACGTTCTTGAAAACGTCACGTTGCTCAGCGACGCCGGAATCATTCGCGCCCACCATTTGGGATTGTCGTCGAGCGATTCCAAACCGGTGGTTTCAACCGGGGATTCTGTGGAGATTCGATTCGATTTTTATAATCCCGACTGCACCCTGGAACGCGTCGAGCGCCAACTCATCGACCACGTTCTGTCCCAGACTTCTGGAAACGTCTCCGAGGCCGCCAAATTATTGGGCGTCAGTCGGGGGGCATTGCGCCGTCGTCTCGAACACTTCCAGAATGAAGAGACTATCTAAAAACTCTCTCTTTGTACCTCCGACTTCCAACGGTGAATCGCTTGTCCGATAATGAGCGCCGTCGTCGGCTCAGGATGGCCTTTTGGCTCAATTCGGCCAACTCCATTTCTATCACAAAATTCCGCACCGACACAGATTTCTGTTTCATGTTCTACGTAACTCCTTTTTGGATCGTGGATTAGAACGCTCTAATAATACGATGCCCCTCATTCCAGCGATCGCGATCGTTTTTGGCACGCGGTTTGACTTATAGGTTATTCATATTGCGGTATGCACCGTAGCTACCGCACTCATTTCGAACCTTCAGTATCTTGAGAGTAGAGGAAGAAAATCATGGTTTACATGGCTCCACGTCAATCTTCACAATCTTGGGTTTCCGGCCTTCAGTGTCCTGAGGCTATTCAAAGCAAGGAAGCACTTCATCCCGTGGCGGTCGTAGCCGATACGCGTCATGTCGGACCGGTTTGCCAGCTGTTGACGCAGGATGGATATCGCGTCGATATGCTACACATCGACGAAGTGCTCAGTGGTTCAGGTGTCGCTCAACGATACGGAATGGTCCTGCTCGATCTGAATCGATTCGACCAAAGATCGCAAAGCGCCTGCTCCTCTTTGCGAACGCAGAACCACGACGCCACCATCGTCGTTCTCAGCGAAGACAACGCCATCGAAGATCGCATTCGCGGTTTTGAAAACGGCGCCGACGAATACATTGGAAAACCTTTTTCACACGAAGAAGTGTCCATCCGCTTGCGGGCTTTGGTTCGACGCAATCGAATCTGGGAAGAAACCCGAAGCGTCCTTCGTTTCGCCGATCTGACGATCGACCTCGTCGCACGAATCGCCTACCGCGGTGAACGGGTCATTGAATTGTCCGGCCGCGAATTTGCTCTGATGGTTCTGTTCATCCAACATCCCAATCAGATTCTCAGCCGCGAGTTTATTTATGAGGAAATCTGGGGCAGAGAAAATTGTCAGGAAAGCAACCTGGTGGATGTCTATGTGAATTATCTCAGAAACAAAACTGAGTCGGGACAGAACACCCGATTGATTTTTACGGTGCGCGGACAAGGGTACATGCTTCGGGATTCGGGAGCCAATTGACCCAGCCCCTGGGCAAAGACGGCATAAACGGACTGGCTCTCTTTTGAATCTCTGGGGAGGGGAAACAGCGAAGCGAGGGAGGTGCATCGAGAAGTCGATACGCCCTAATCCATTGTGCCGCAACAGAATTCCGTGGACTTGCAATTCGAGACAAGTTGTCCTAAATTAACTCCGTTCTCAAAATGGGTGTCT
>CAIVHJ010000274.1 GCA_903905665.1 uncultured Phycisphaerales bacterium | reverse complement strand
TCTGTGTGCTCTGTGGTTAATTCTTCTCCCCGCCATTCTCATCGTTGCATGATCGGAATCGTCTGATACGGCAATTGAAGAATGATCAGCGCAATGGCGGTCCCATACACACGCCCCACGCTGTCGCCCTGCCACGAACCGTCCTCGCTCTGAATGCTCAGCAGATAATCGCGCATCTTCGGAAAGTACCGGTTCCAGTTTTCCTCGCCCGAAAGATACATCGCCTGCGCATAATAAAGATGCGCATAAAAATAATGCCCCGAAACCCCCGCCCCCGACGGCCCGAACCCAATGTTCTCTTTGCAATAATGCAATGCCTTAATCGCATTGGGCGAGTCCGACAACCCGGCGTTGTACCAGCACACGACCGCAGCCGCCGTGATCGGCGGACGACTCCCCCCGCCCGTGTCGCGCGCGGTATAAGCGATCCCACCGTCCGGCCGCATCGACTTGTCCAGATAACCCATCGCGTGGTCGATCACTTCCTTGGAAACCGCCAATCCGGCATTGCGGCACGACCGAAGCGCCTGCACCTGCGTCACCGTGACCGAACCTTCGTCCCCGTGCGAATCCGGCGTATAAAGCCAGCCGCCATCCGCGCTCTGGCTCCTCGCCGTCAGCGCAATCCCACGCCGAAGCACCTCCGTAATCTGCTCCCGCCGCTGGGCACTCTCCTCCATTCCGAGCAACTGGCTCAAAAACAACATCGCAAATCCGTGACCGTGCATCGACCGCGACGATTCGCTCGACGACGAAATCAACCCGCTCGGCTCCGATGCCGAAACCAAAAAACGCGCCGCACGATCCACCTGCTCGGCATAATTTCCTTCCGTGGTCGTGTTGCCGTTCATCAATAGCGCCACACCCGCCAGTCCCGTCATCGCCACCGGATACGTCCCATAAGTCCCCGCCGAAAACCACGCCCCGTTACGGTCCTGCGACCGCGCCAGATATTCCAAGCCCCGCTGAATCGCTCGCTCGGTTCGCTCGTCCACACCGGCGGGCCGTACCCGAACCCCCTCCTGCCCCACCGGCGCATTCGCCCCCAACCCCATAACTGCCCATCCGGCGATCAACCACACCAACCACCTGCGACGACTCGCCCGACTTGAATGTTTGTCATTCCTCATCCCGTGTTCCTTGTCCTTCATTCACCGTTCATCATTCCTCATTCATCGTTTCTCATCGCCTATCCGAATAACCCCCCTCCCTCTCAGGGAGGGGTTAGGGGAGGGTCCGATTCCCCTCTTCTCTTTCCTCTTTCGTAATTCTCAATTCTTAATTCATAATTCCTATTTCATCTCTCCTCGTTCACCACGATTCCCTGCGTCGTGGACAGCACGATTCGCTTTGGCGCCACCACCATTTTACCCATCAAGACCGTCCCCCGCCCCGGCAGCGACAACGGAACCACGGGCGATTCGATCTGCCCGGTTCGCTTGTCCAGCCAGACCAGCGCATTGTCGCTATCCCCCAAAAACTCCGGCCGGTGCGGATCCCCCGTCCCACCCGACTGATACAATAAGGCGATGCCCCGTTCTGACGTTAGCAGCGGACTAGCCGGCAGGATGGGCTTGCCCACGTCGGTTCGCGTCCAGAGATTTTTCCCGGTTGCCAGATCGTACGCGTCCAACACGATGGCGTCGGGCCCTTCATACGCCAAGTAAAAAACCGTGCCCTCCACCTGAACCTTCTTGCAAAGAAACGAGTTTGTTTCACGTGAAACAAGCATATTTCCAGACAGGATCGTTCGTCCGGTGGCGGGGTCCAGAACCACAAATGCACCACCCGTGTGCGCCGCGATCAGATACGGATCGGCGTGGAGAAACGTCAGCGGAGATTCACCGACGGGATACGGGTCGGAGATGTCGAAATCAGGTTTGACCTGCCAGGCGGGGGAGTCGGCGTCGAATCGAAATCCGACGATGTGCCCATGAAGTGCGCCGCAGAGCATCGTATCAAAGAGTCCACGGGAATCGAAGAAACCTTCGTTGATCAGGAAAGTGCGTTTGAACTTTATTATGCCGTCGTGGGTGCTAAGGCCGACGATTTCGACGTGATCGGTGGAATCGGAGAATGCGACGACGGTGTTTCCGATGAGGCGGACGGAATGCCAGTTGCGGTCGGGCGAGCGGCGGGACCAGACGAGCGAGCCGTCGGCGCCGCGCCGAAGTTCGATCAGATGTTCGTCCGCCAGCAGTACGACGTTGCGCTCGTCGGCGTCGAACAGGCGAGTGTCACCCAGATGGTCGGTCGCAGGGACAGGAATGCGCATGGGAACGCTCCACAACCTGCGACCGGTGGGGAGTCCGACGGCGTGCAGACCGGAAGCGGTGTTGATGATGAGCGTCTGGCCGACGATTCGTGCTTCGAAGGGACTTCGCGGCGCGTTGGTTTTTTCGATGACGAGCGTACTTTCCTGGCTTGGTGCGCGTTGGCTTGATTCGTCGAGGAGCCGCAATTCCGTCTCCCAGAGCAATCGGCCGTCAGCGGTGTGGTAGGCGGCCAGCTGGTTGGGTTCGGCGAAGGCGACGACAAGGTCGGTCCAAGGTCCGACGGCGCCTTCGGGGGTCGTGACGAGCGAACCGCGTGAGAGCCATTCACCGGATCGAACCGGTGGATTTCCTTCGGTACCGGTAGTGATGAGAGATCGGGCATCGGTGGACAGCGTCGTCAGTTGTTGTGTTGCTTCTTGTGTGAGCGTGGGGTTTTGATTCAGAGCGATGGCGTGGTGGAGTGCGAATTCGGCTTTTTCGTATTGGCGGCGATTGAGCAGGAGGCGTCCGAGTTTCAAGGAGGCTTGTTGGCTCCAGTCGCCGGGTTGGCCGTTTTGCGACAGCCAATCGAGGCGGAGATTGAGCGCGCGGCGATTCTCGGTGGTTGATTCGATCAACAGTGGAACATCGGGTGTGAGCGATTCCATGACCGAAGATTGTTGCGAAGGAGAAAGAGCGTCGCGCAGCGCGGCGAGTTCGTCCATCAGGAGCGAGCGTGCTGAGCGGGAGTAACCGGTTTCGACGGAGACCATGGTATCCAGCGGATGTTGATCGAGCAGACGCCAAAATCGGATATAGGCGGTCTGGGGATCGTTTTCGGATCGGAGGATTTCGGCGAATTGTTTGAGCACGCGGAAACGGTCAAGGTCGGTTGCGGCCAACTGCAGGGCGCGCTGGAGGCGACTGGAGGCGGAGGCAGGAACAACCCCCTGCTGGCGCAGGGAACTCTGATCCGTGGGGGAAGCTGGAACAACCCCCTGCTGGCGCAGGGGGCTCTGATCGGCGGGGAGGAGATTCTGGCGGACGGATTCCAGCAGCGCCAGCATTTCGAGGCGGTCGATTTGCCGGAGCGTTCGTGTCGCGGTGTTGCGCACGTCCATTTGATTCGACGGAGTTTGGATGTTCGGTCGCTCGATCGTGTTCAGGATAGAGAGGGTTTGATCGGGATGCCGACGGATGAGTTCGAGCCAGCCGAGGCGCAAGGCGCCTTGCGGGTCGTTGGGATGGGATTCGTATTCTCTTTGCGCGACGGGATAAGTTTGTTCCAGATCGGGGAATTTACGAACCTGTTGCGAGTCGATGACGAATAGCGCGCCGTCGTGGCAGAGCAGATTTCCAGGCGGAGGTTGACTGGGGGGCCAAGCGAGTTGATCGACGACAGTTCCGCTCAGGGCACTGAGGACGGTGAGTGTGGAGGACCGGGGAACGAGAATTCGGCGGCCGGAGAGAATCGCTCGGCCTGTTTCGGATTCAGCAGGTTGCGACCAGACGGTTTTGCCGTCGTGGACGTTCAGCATCGCCAGGGTCGGTCCACCGAGCCAGACGTGTTGATCATCGCAGGCGATCAAATATCGGGCGGTTTGTTTTGCGGACCATTTCAATTCACCGCTGAACCGGTCAAAGGCGCAGAGGTGATCGCTGTCGGGAGAGGCGAGCAGAACCGTTGTTGCGCTCAGCATCGGAGGACAAGCCAGCCAGCCGGAGTAAGCAGTCATCGTCGAGGTGCCGGCGGTGATGCCGTGGTGGGGATAACGAGTCGCCCAGACGGGTGAAAAATCCGAAACATCCAGCGCCATAAACCAACCTGAGTGGGTGGGAATGTACACGATCGAGCCGTCAGTAGCGGGGGATTGGGAGAAAATCGGCGGAGGGGATTCTCGCGTTCGCGTGCACAGGTGTACGGAGCGGATGAGACGGCCCGTCGTGGGTTCGAGTTTCGCGGTCCAAAGGTCCATTCCCTGCCAATAGACGATCAGGAGTTCGTCGCTGATTGGGATCGGGGTGCACACGAACCACGCGCCGCGCAAGGGATCGTCCGGCGGGTCGTCGCGTCCGTGTGTCCATTGAATTTGGCCGGTCTGGGCGTCGCGTGCGATGAGCATGTTGTGGACGGGCTGGTCCGGTAACGGGGAAGATCGGATATCGGATCGGAATGGAGAGTCCGCCGAAAACGATTCGCGAACGGGTTCGATGTTAAAGACAAGGCCGTTTGTGGTGGACAATTGGGCGGAAAGATCGTCGGTAAGCAGTGCACGGGCGCGTCGCTGGTCGGGTGAAACCATGGCGGAGGGGAGGTCCTGTCGCACGATGGCGCGGAACGGATTGTCGTCGGGTTGCGACCACGGGGTGAGGGATTCGAGTTTGCGTGTCGGCGAGGGGCTTTTCCAGATTTCGTCCAGACTTAGCGGGTCCAGCGCCACCACGTCGGAATCAGTCGAGATATAAAGAAACTGTCCGTCGGAAATCATCTGGGACGTCAGGAGCCAGCCGGTTTGCCGCTGAAGTTCGATCAGAGCGCTCCACGACGGGGAATTTTTGTCGAGCAGGTCGTAATGCCACGGGAGATCATCCATCAGGACGGGATGCACGTCGGGCATTTGTCCGTTTCGCCATCCATTTCCGTACCAGAGGTTCCAGGGTTGGATGAATCCGGCTTCGTGCTCAGTCGTTGCTGCATCCGGTGGTGACGGGGCGTCGCGGGTTTGAATGAACCGTTCGATGCGCTCGATCCTTGATTTCCAATCGTCGCTCAGATCGGGGTTCTGTTTCAGCGTATCGAGTTGTTGTTGGGCCAGGTTGATCTGATGTAATTGAGCATAGGCAGCCGCCTGCATCGCCGGAACGGTGGTTTGCAGGTGTGGACTGTCGGGTCGGAAGGATCGGATTTGCTCAAGAATGCCGATCGTCGAAGCCGGATCGCCGCGATCGAGCATCCAATCGGCGAGTGTGACGGCGGCCTGATCGCCGATTTGGGTGAGGAGATAGCGTTTCAGCACCGATTGAAGTTTGGATTCGTCGAAATCCGCCACAGCCTGCTCGAAGATCGCAGTGGCTTCACCGTCGTAAAGCATTCGATAGATTTGCAGCCCTTCGGGAGGAAGAGACGCGAGCAGTTGATACGCTTTGCGGTGGGCGGACTGATAGTGGTCGTCGTCGATTTTCACGAGGCCGGCGTCTGGGGTGTCGATGATGCGCTGGAGGGAATCGATGGCGAGTTTCCAGTCTTTTCGCTCGATGCCGTCGTTGGCTTTTCGCAGGAGGTCGGCGATGGGAGGGGATTCTTCGATGGTGGCGGATACGTCCTGCGCCAAGACCGGGAAAGCGTGAGCCATGGCGATCAAAAAACAGATCAGCAGGAAGTTCGGAATTCGGAATTCAGAATTCGGATTGCGGAATTTATCATTCATCAATTTGAAACATTCGGGGATCATGCAACCGCCTCTGAATGGAGAGAGACATTGGCCGTTATGGTTTAATTATCAGGTTGATCCATTCGGGTCAAATTGCGCAATCCTTCGGGTCTGCCGCTAAACGGGATCGTCGATCGTTGTTCGTCGTTCGGTCTCAGGCCAGTTTCGAGCGGTAATATTTCGTGATCATGGGGATGAGATATTCGTGAAACGCACGGTCAGCGTCGTAATCGGGTTGCCAGTTCCAGTCTTGTCTCGCGAGCGAGTCGTCCACATCGGCGGGCCAAGTCGAGACGATTCCTTCGCGAGCCGTGTCGGGGTTGAAAGTGATCTCGGCGCCGGGAAACGCGAGCAGGACGCGATCGCGGATATCACGGGCGGTAACGCTGAAGGCGCCGACGTTATAAACCCGCTGCGAGAGTCGATCGGCTGAAACGTCCGCCAACTGCACCAAGGCCTTGATGCCGTCGGGCATCGCCATGAATGGAATCTGGGCTTCTTCGGATACAAAGCACGGGTAGGGTTGTCCCTGGGCGGCGGCATGGATCATTTCGGGGGCATAGTCGCTGGTGCCGCCGGAGGGCAGTGTAACGGCGCTGATGAGTCCCGGAAACCGAACGGCGCGGAAATCGACGCCGCTGCAATGGCCTTCGGCGGCGAGTTGCCTGTAGTGCATCGTGAAATAACGCCCCAGTTGCTCGCAATAGAGTTTGTTGCAGCCGTACATGGTCGTGGGCTGGTTGTACTGGTATTCCTTGATTTTGCCGGCGATTTTTTTGATTTTCAGATTCGGGAGGCCGTACACGGCGATGGAACTGGGAAACAGGAACTTGACCGGATTGCCGTGCCAGCGGGATTGTTCGTGGGCGAGTTTGAGAAGGTTGAGGGTTCCTTCCACATTGACTTGGTGGGCGGTATCGGGTGTGAATTCGGCGCGGGTACTGAGCAAAGCCGCCAAATGATAAATAGCGTGAATTTCATATTCGCTGATCAATCGCTGGAGAAGATTTTGATCCAGAATGTCACCGGTGAGCGCGGCGGTACAATACTTGTGAAGGGATTCGTCGAGCGGTTTGAGGTCCAGCGCCACGATGCCGTATTGCGTCTGCCGAACCAGGTGGTCGATGAGGCCGTGTCCGATTTCACCGTTCGCACCGGTGATGAGAATGACGGGTTTGCGCACCATGCCGATGACTCCTGCCATGAATCGTGGTATTTTCCACCAAAGCGCCATTCGACACAAGCCCGGTCGGCGCATTCGGTTATGGGGTGACGGGCGGGCATTTCAAACCAAACGATTCGGGTTTATGATGACGGATCGGGAGGATTCTCAAATGACACGCGATGAAGCCTGGGCCATTTTGACGGAGTTCACAAAAAGCGAGTCGTTGCTTAAACACGCACGGGCGGTTGAAACAGCGATGCGACATTACGCAGCGCTGCAAAATGAAGACGTGGAGTTGTGGGGCGTGGTGGGGGTCTTGCATGATTTCGATTATGAGCGGTTTCCCAATCCGCCGGAGCACACGCGAAGCGGCGCTGAAATTCTGCGCCAGCGCGGCGTGGACGAAAAGATCGTCGGGTGCATCCTGTCCCATGCCGAGTGGAATCTGCCGGAATATCCGCGCGACACGCCGATGCGTAAAGCACTGTTTGCCGTGGACGAACTGGTCGGGTTCATCATCGCGGTGGCGCTGATGCGACCGGAAAAACTGAACGGGATGCAACCTTCGAGCGTGAAAAAGAAACTAAAAGCCCGTTCGTTCGCCGCCGCCGTCAACCGGGACGACATTCAAAAAGGCGCGGAACTGATCGGTCTGTCGCTCGACGACCATATCGCCCATTGCATCGCGGCGCTGCAATCCGTCCAATCCGATCTGGGGTTGGGATGAACGGGTGAGATTTCGAATCCACCGGCTGGAAGCCGGTGCCACATATTGATGTTGATCGGCTTGCTGTTGATTGACGACAACGTGCGCGCCGGAATCGACTCAACAACCTTGACATTACCGGACGCAATTCATTTCAAACGACATATCCACCAGGCGATACAAACGTCATAAACGGAATGCGATCGGTAATTGGTTGCCCCAAAAAGAGTTACAGATTGTTTGTGGTTGAGTTCGCGTTGTGGTGGCGGGTGTGCAGACTTAAGGGGCAAGAGGAATTCTGGTTTGGGAACCCAGAATTGAGGAAAGGGGAAGAAGCATGAATATATCCGGTGTAAATTCCATTGGTATCGGTTCGGGTCCGGCAGCTCATGCAGTGGCATCGGGGTCGAATCTTCAGAACACGGCAGCGACTGCGGCGACCGGTCCGAAAGCGGCGGGTTCGACCACATCGACGTCATCGTTGAGCACGCTGACGTTTGTGGACACGCCAAAGGGTCTTGACGCTTCGTCGCTGGGTCGGCTTGGAAATGTGGCGCTGGCGTTCTGGATTTTGCAAAGTTTGATGGGAGGCAACCAATCCAAGGACGAGAATTCCAGCCAGTCCGTCAAAGACATGATGATGGGGCTGGGGTTGGCGAGTTTGCTGAGCAACGACAATTCGCATCGAGTGTCGTTCTTTGCGAGCCATCAGACATCGGAAACGACGGGTTCATCGATTCTGAATCAGGCGAATGCGGTGACAGCGTACAGCGACAATGTGGATATCAAGGCGGCATCCGCCAGTCCGACGGGAAATCAGGCGAATTCAACGACGGTTTCTCCGACTCCGTCGATTAACGTTCAGGCCTAAGCGCAATCCGAAGCTTCCGAAGGGGAAAGAAGACCATCCGCTCTGCTGCATTCGCAGTGGTGCGGATGTGTTTTTTTGTGGCCCGCCGGTGGATGCAGAACGGGGCGGAAATGTGGTAGCATATCCTCGCAGCCGATTGGTTGCCGAGAGTTCGACCCTTCGCAGGAAACGGGACGCAAATGAGTTCTTCTTCGACGGATTCTTCAAGTGCTTCAGAATCGGTTCGCCTGTCGGTGGGCGAATGGGGTTGGGTCGCTCGACCCGAATGGGTTCCGACGTTGCGCGAGGCGACGGCGATTCCGTGGTTGAATCTTCGTGAATGTTCCGTTGCTCAGTTGCTCAAGGAAAACGATCTTCGAAGTGTTTGGCGGGTGACGATGGGCGAGCGAGCGGTGATTGCGAAGGTTTATCGAAGACCGCAAGGGTGGGGGAAGTTCAAACTGTCGGTGACGGGTCCGGGGTGTCGCCGTGAATTTATGGCGGCGGCGTGGTGTCGGGATCGGCAGTTGCCGGTGGTCCGGCCGATCGCCTATGGCCGAGCGGCGAGGGGTTCCCTCTTTGGCCCGTATGTTTATTTAACCGAGGAAATCGCTCCCGCCCGATCTTTGTCGTCGTATTGGCTGGCGCAGTGCGACGAGTTGGGTCGGCGATCCCGCGAACAAGACAACGCCATCGTCGTCGCCGTGGCGCGGATGCTGGCGGAACTGCACGAAGCCGGTTTTTGTCCGACGGATTTGCACGCCGAAAACATTCTGATGGTCGAAGGAGAACCGCTTCGGCCGATTCTGGTTGATCTTCACAAAGCCCGATGGAACATTCGGGTTCATCCGGTTTTTCGGGTGAGCAATTTGGCGGATTTGAATCAGTGGTTTCAGCATCATGCGGGACGTACCGATCGGCTTCGATTTCTTTTGGCGTATCTGAACATCACCACTGAGACTCTGACGCGAAAGACAGTGCGGAATTACGTCAAAGACGTGGCGGAAGTAACCGGCTGGAAATTTGAGACGCTGGAGCGCAAGCGAGACAAGCGAGTCTGGGGGGATAACCGCTATTTCGCCCGAATCGTTCTTCCGAACGGCTGGACCGGCCATGTTTTCCTGCAAGCGAGACATCCCATTCGCGGTTCGCGCTGTTCCAATTTGAAATTGACGCCGCTCGACTGGGCGGCCGCACTCGAACCGCTGTATCAGTCGGGGTCGTTGCCGAACGAATTGACCTTCGGATCGCAGCGAATTCAGATTCGGATTGAGCGAACCGACGACGGATCGGAAACGCTTCGCGATCGCTGGCAGGAGGGTCATCGGCAGGTTCATCGGGGTCAGATCGGGCCGGTTCCACTTGCGCTATTGGAGCGGGAACAGCCGGGGAAACCGACGGAGCGGCTGCTGATCCTTGGTCAAGAGGAGCAGGCATGACGGCACAAGAGATTCGCAATCGACTTGAATGCGTGCAGGGGGACATCACGACGTGTTCGGTCGATGCAGTGGTCAACGCCGCCAACACGTCGCTATTGGGCGGTGGAGGTGTGGATGGGGCGATTCATCGCGCCGCCGGACCCCGATTGGTCGAGGAATGTCGGACGCTGGGCGGTTGCCCGACCGGAGACGCCAAGATTACACAGGGGTACAACCTTCCCGCGCGATTTGTGATTCATACCGTCGGACCGGTGTATCGCAACGGCCGACACCACGAATCTGCGCTGCTGGAGAGTTGCTATCGGAATTCACTGGAACTCGCCGAGCAACATCACTGCCGGACGGTGGCGTTTCCGGCGATCAGTTGCGGTGCTTATGGATATCCACTCGAAGAGGCGGCGGAGATCGCCGTCGGGACGGTGCTGGATTTTCTGGGAGGACACGACCGGCCCGAAAAAGTTCTGTTCGTTCTGTTCGATCGCAGGACTTGTGACGTATATGAGAGGGTGGTCACTCGTCTGACGGGTTGATGATTCGGCGATGTTGTTTTCGTACGCTGCGATTTCGTTTTTCATTTAGTCGTCTGCGGACCGATGAGCCGGTGGGTCTGGTTTTGGTACGCGGTTTGAGCGGGGTCAGCGCCCGATGAATGAGTTCCACGGCGCGTTCAATCGCCGCCTGTTTATTGGCGGATTGAGATCGAAATCTGTTGGAGGTCACTCGCAAAATTCCTTCGCGGCTGATCCGTCGTCGCAAGTGAGTCGTGAGTCGGGCCTGCTGTTCCTGTGTAAACAGGTTCGGTGTGGTGATCGGAATGCAGACAGTGACCTGAGTCGCCACTTTGTTAACGTTCTGCCCGCCGGGTCCCGGACTTCGGGTGTATTCAAACCGAACTTGCGAACACTTCATCAGTCGATCATTCAATTCGAGAAGTTTCATTGCAACTTGCTGGCTCCGTTGATGTTCTGGATCGATTCACTTCTTCGGACTTGGACTTCGGCTAAGCAACAAAGCGTTTTTGGATTCCAACTCGATTGTGGACAAGATGATACGTATTGTTTGTACGCGGTGCAATCCCGCCATGACGCGCTGTTCATCCGATTGTTTTTCGGTATGGCAGATGATAATATGAAATAATTGCGCCGTAGGCGTACCTTTCTGGTCATTGAACATTATGGAGTGCACGTCGATGCAAGCGAAACAGCATCATGGGTGTGGTGTTTTGATTGGGATAGTTGTCTCGGTTTCCACCTTTTTTCTGGCAACCCCTGTTCGGGTCACCGCGCAGGACATGGATAAAACCATCGAAGACCGGTTGAAAAAGGCGACCGTACAGGTCTGGATGTGCGAAGGGACTGGTCCCGGACATAAGGGGATGGAGGGAGGGCAGCGGGAGGGAGATCCAAATAAAAAGGACTCCGAAGATCCCACGGCTGCAATGAAACCTATGGCCGTGGGCAGCGGTAGTTTTATCAACCGCACTGGTTTGGTCGTGACGAATAATCACGTGGTGGACATGGGTCATGAGAAATCACCGCTTGAGAAGTTCAAGATTCGAAATGATCTTAATGTGCTGGTGTACAAAGTTTCGCTAAATAGTGGTACGCCTGACGAAAAAGAGTACAAGGGTGACGTTCTGTATCAAAACGAGGCGGCTGATCTGGCGTTGGTGCAGGTCTATGACAAAGACGGGGAATTATTGTCCACGCCGAATTTTGTGCCGCGGTTGCCGACTTCCAACGTGGCCACTGGAGATCGGATCTGGTGTTTTGGATTTCCCGGTGGTGATCTCATGGCCACGTCGAAGGATAAACACGCGAGGGTAACCATCACAGCCGGAAATATCCTCAATATGCATCGCCGTCCGAGCGGCCGGGTGGGGTGGATTGACACCGATGTCATGGGAGGGCATGGAAACAGCGGTGGGCCGCTGGTCAATCAGGATGGAAAGATGATCGGGGTATTAAGCCAGGGACGCCTTGCCAGCAATACCAGCGACTCAGAAAGCGGCGTAGTGATTCGAATCATTCCCGCTGATCTTGTGGCCGACGTGGTCAAGGTGGCGCTGGCACTTGATCGCATTAAAAAGAATACGGATTTAGAGCCATTCCTGCAGCTGCTTACGGAAAAAAACGGTCGGGTTTTTCTTCCGGGGATGGAACGAGATGCCGAGAAACTTGCAATGAAATCCAGCAATGGAGATGAGGTCATTGGAACGTTGGCCGATGAAGAATTGAAATGGGCTACGCCTTTGGGTGAGATTAGTGCTCCGGCGGATTTGGCGGCGTATGTCATCAACAAGGACGGTTTTGCCAACCTGTTGCTGGACGGCGGGGACCGGTTGTCCGGAGACGCCAAGAAAGTCACGCTCAAGGTCAAGACCGTTCGGGATCGGGTGGTCGATTACAGCATGGCCAGCGTGGATAGTGTGCGTTTCAGAAAACCCAGAAAGGAATTACCGATCCCCAACGTGGAAGGCGTTCTGATCGATGGGGACAACAACCGATTGCTGCTGACGGATATTCAGGGCGAGGTCGTATTCCAATCGGAGACCGGGCCGATCAATCTGAAGGTGGATGAAATCATCCGGATCGAAACCAAGGAAGGTAAACAGGTGGTGCGCACAGAAGAGGGGTCGTCTTATTCGGGACATTTCAGTCCTCAGACGTTTTCCGCCAAGATGGCGTGGTCGGGTAAGCCCGTTCAGTTGTCATTGGTCAATTTGCAGAACGCGTCGATCCAGCGCAGCAATCCGGCTCGATCGGGTTTGAGCCGGCAATCATTGGCTCAGCGACTTTCGATCGATGACGAGGGGCTTAAGGAGATCGCCCATGAGATCGAATCAGGCCATCTTGAAAAAGCAGGCGACATGCTCAATCAGAAGAGCGAAAAGGCCAGTTTCAAAGCACTTCCGGGGCCGATGCAGGATCAGGTAAAGGCTTTACTGGGAGAGTACGAATTACGCAGCGGGAAATTTGCCGATGCCCTCAACGAGTTCAAAAAACTCAAACGGGCGGATATCGAGATGGTCAAATGGTTCGCGGAGGGTCGATTCTACGTTCTGGATCAATGCCCCGACGGGAATTACAAAGGCAAGACGTTGAAGGACGCGGAAGTCTTCGTCCAGGCGGCGGAGGATTTCGCCTCCCGAATTGTCGGCGCCGCAAGGGACACGAACCGGTCTTATCAAAAAATCTCTCTGAAGGACCACTCGGACTGGGATTCATTGATCAAAAAGTTGAGCAAACACGAATCAGAACTCCAGATTGCCAATGGAATGGATCCGGGGGACGGAGAGAACGACGTGTTTCGGACGTGGCGGTTTCGGCAGAACATAAACTTTGAAGAACGACTACGGTTGGAAACAGAAAACATAGAGATCAGCCGCCAGATCGAGGATATCAAGACCAAGCGGATGAGCAACCGTGATGCGCGGGATAAAACCGAAGCCCTCGTTCGCAAGATTGAAAAACTGCAAAAATCCATCAAGGAAACGGAACGCGCATTGGAAGATACATACATGATGATGCGGGAGGGCGGGTTCCGGCTGGACGATCCTGCCGCGACGGATATCATCAATTGATCGCGACGGCGCTTTTCACGAAAGCAGTTACCGGGTTATTTCGGATCGCGTAATTAGGACACTTCTTCGGGGATGGTATCTGACGTTTCGCTGGGATTGAGATCGTCGGGGTGAACGTCGATCAGCGGGTTCACGTCGTAGGGTGAAAGCCACTGCTTGTTGCTGGACCGATTGTGCGAGGTGGGGGGTGTGTTTTCGTTTGGGGTGTCGTGTTCCATTTTTCGCAATTGGTGACGAATGCGTTCGAGCTGGTAGATGATCATTTTGGTCTGGCTGGTGCTTTGGGAATCGCCGCGGTCGATTTTAGACAGCGATGACTTGATATCTGTCCGAAGCGATTCGATCTGCACGTCCATGGCCGACGCCACGTCGCGCACGATCTTCATCGTGTCTTCGAGTCCCTGTTCGAGAATTTGCGTTTTGCGGCGAAGTTCGGTCGTATCGCCGTTTCGGACGCGAGTCAGGATTTCGGATATGTGCTTTTCAAACGACTCCAGACGCTTGAATTGCCTTCGGGATGAAGTCCAGATCCGGTATGTGGTGTAGCCAACACCCGCCGTCAGCACAATGCCTATCCACAGCATCCATTGCGTCATATCCACCACTCCCAATAGGCTGGGCATCAACCCCGTGGATGTGTTCAATGCTTCCATGAATGCTCCAATCTGCTAAATTCCTCAAACTTCTAAGGTTTTATCGTCCCTTGCATTACTTCACTTAAGTTCGTTTGCCGGAGAACGGATTCCCAATGACGCCGATTCCACAACCGTCCAGCCACAACTTGCCAAAACTGATACAATACGTAATATCGGACCTTGTGGGATGATCCGAAGTTGAAATGCGAAATTGAATTGCGAATCGTTTTATGAATTCGAGCGGAATGACGGCATACTTTGACTGCGTGAACGGGGCAGCCGGCGACATGATCGTAGCGGCCCTGCTGGATGCCGGTGCGTCGCTGGAAAGTCTGCAAGCGGGGTTGGGAACTCTGAAGATCGACGGGTACGAATTGCATGTGCACAAAGTAAACCAACAAGGACTTCAGGCTACTCGATTCGACGTCAAGTTGACCCGACCGCAAACGCATCACCGTCATTTGCGTCAGATCGTTTCGCTGATTCGCGCAGCGTCGATATCTGTACGGGTGCAGGATCAGGCTTGTCGGATTTTCGAGCGGTTGGCGCAGGTGGAAGCCGAAGTGCATGGATGCGCCATCGACGAAGTACATTTTCACGAAGTGGGCGCGGTCGATGCCGTCATCGACATCGTGGGCGCTTGTCTTGCGCTGGAACAATTGCAGATTGAACGCGTCATCTGCTCGCCGATCCCCGTAGGATCCGGGACTGTTTCGTGCGACCACGGCGTGCTTCCGATTCCGGCGCCGGCGACCGCCGCGTTGCTGGTCGGGGTTCCGGTGGCTGACTCGGACGAGACCGGCGAACTGACGACGCCCACCGGCGCGGCCATTCTCACGACGTGGGCCGAAACGTTCCGGTCGATTCCGAGCATGACGCTTCGGCGAATCGGATATGGCGCCGGGGCGCGCCCCGGTCGGACTCGTCCGAATGTGCTTCGCGTTTTGATCGGGGAGGAACTGCAAAAGGGTGGTTCGGAAGAGGTCGTGGTTCTGGAAACCAATATCGACGATCAAAGTCCGGAGTTGTTGGCGCATACCGCCGAGCGATTGATGGAACAGGGTGCGCTGGACGTGACCTTTCAGCCGATCATCATGAAGAAGGGGCGACCCGCGACCACGTTATCGGTGATGTGCCGACCGGATCAGGTGGAGCAGATGGAGGCGCTGATTTTTTCGGAGACCACGACGTTTGGCGTTCGGCGGTCGCGGTGGCAGCGAACGACGCTGGAGCGGACGCATCAGACCGTCGTGCTGGCCGAGGGAACCGTACGCATCAAGATCGGATCGCAGGGAGAGCGGATATTTACTGCGGCGCCCGAATTTGAGGATTGTCGCCGGTTGGCGGAAGAAACCGGAATGTCGGTCAAACAGGTGATGGCCGAGGCGATGGTCCGCTGGCATCAGGATCAACACAAACCGGAATAAAAAGAGCCGAAGAATATGCTGGGATGGATTCCACAATACGAATGGTGGATGGGGCTGGGGGCGCTGCTGGGAGTGTTGTTGTTGACGTCGTTGTGGTTGCGCAAATCGCTTCGTTCGATGCGCGGCGGAGGCGAGGCGGTTGGGAGGAATGAATCTGAAGCCTCGCCGGGCCTTGCCGATGCTCGTTCGGTTCGTGATGAATTGGAACAGATCATGATTCAGCTGCAACAACTCTCGCGCCAACTCAACGATCGGCTGGATGCCAAGACCGCGCGACTTGAAGCCGCGGTTCACGCCGCCGATCAACGCATTCGCCGGTTGGAAGATTTGCGTGCGTCCCCCACCGACCGATCTGCGCTCAACCTCGTGGTCGATGACAATTCCCTCCCTTCGGATCAACCCGCACCCACGACGGATTCAATTTCTGCTGCGGAAGATGCGCAGACGACGCACATCGTATCGCTTGCGGACCAAGGTCAATCCCCCGTCGAGATCGCCCGCCAACTCCACCAACCTGTCGGCGAGATTGAATTGATCCTTTCTCTGCGAAACTCCCGGCAGGCTCGGCGCAACCCATTGCCGTGAAACAAGTTAGGAAATCTGTTGGTTTGGGACCTTTTGGTGCGTATGATTGTAGTAGATTCATCGCGCGTGCATGTCTTTGGGTTCAAGGCGGGTTTATGTCCAAACGGTTGAAGGTGATCCTTGTCGCGGGACCGCGATCGAGCGGAAAGAGTGCACTGGTTCGCATGATCGCGCCTCAGTTGTGTCCCCAGCCGCCGCATTATCTCCGGTTGGTCTCGATGAACGGTGCGCCGCGAATGACGTTGCTCGGTGATCTCAAATCCGCCAACCTCGCCACGTGGAAGCGAGTGAACTATAACGAGGAACAGCTGTTTGATTTTCTGCCGCAATGTCTGGAGGAAATCGCAGAGACCCACTCCTCCCCGATTGTTCTGCTGGAAGCCGACACCGACCCGAGTTTGAGATACGCCTATCCCTATGACTATCGCATATTCGTCATGCCCAAACCGAGGCAGATGGGTGATGTTTTTCGGACGCCCGCTCAGGCCGCCGAGGCGATTCGAGAGGTCATGAACGACACGGCGGCATTTGCATCTGAAATTTACGGCCTGTTCGATTCCAACGCCGACGCCGGTGACAGTACGGCGCACGTGGAGGTGCTGAAGGACCGCGCGGGTGTGGCAGAGGAACGCGTAACCGTGACGCCGGTGCAGATGAAACGGTTCATGCGTTCGCCGCTGGGGATGGAAATTGCTTCGCGGATTCAACTTCAACCGGATTACCACGGTCTGGTGGACAGCGATCTCATTCTGGTCAACACCGCCGTCGGAGGTCAGAGCGACATGTTTGAATCCTGCATGAAGCAGCTGCGAAATTTTCTTTCGCGACTGGTGGCGGGACGAATCACCAAGCCGATGTTGTTCTGGTGCAATCCGCTCGATTTCGCCGACCCCGTTCAGTATCAACTCCTCAAACGAATCCAAATCATGCTCGAACACTAAACGGCGCCTCTCGCGATGATGGCGCCACCCCTCCAAGCAAATGCACGGCATGTCGCGCCTCTACGCATCCACATAGAACCCCTGTTGACGCAGGGACAATGTGGTAACGACCCCTGCTGGCGCAGGGGGCTCTGACGGGCGGTACGTGCGTGCTGAGGCGGTCGAACCGAGATAGAATATCGAAATGGCGAATCAGGTGAACGGGTTTCTGTCGGGGTTTTCATTGGAGCGGTTTTCGGCGGATTTCGCGTTGCAGGTGGCTTCGTGGGTTCTCACGCCGGAGGCGCTTTTTTGGCTGGCACCCGCCACCCCCTCACCGCTGACGGCGGACAAAGTTCTGGCCTGGGTCACGCCGCGCGACAATCCCTATTTGTTCTGGAAACGGGGAATCGAAAATCCCGTTGGATACGCCGAACTCAATCCCATGCCGCGCCACACCGGTGAATACTGGATCGGGCATGTGATTGTGCCGGAGTCGTTGCGCGGTCAGGGAATCGGATATGCTCTGACGAGGCATTTGCTTCAGCGGGCATTTGAACATTTCCACGCCGTCAGGGTAAGCCTGATCGTTTTTCCGGAAAATCGAACGGCGCTGCGTTGCTACCTCAAAGCCGGTCTGCTGGCGGACGGCGTTCAGCACAAAACTTTCGATCACCTTGAAGGCGAATTCCGCCTGCTCAAAATGACAATAACCGCCAAGCAGTATGAGAAAAACACCGAGCGTAAATCTGAATAGTGGGGCGATCTTCAGGGGTTGGAAAGCTCGTCAATCCACCCTTGAACCTTGTCCAACTCGGGCTTCATGCCTATTTTTGCAAATAGATCGTGCGCCTGAAGCCAAAAGCTGCGGGCCTCCTCGATTTTGCCCTCCAGTGCGGCGTTGGCCGCCTTCTCGGCCAATGCGACCGCCGGTCTTAGCAGCCTGTGCCTCTCGGCGATCTTCACCGCCTCGTCGACGGCAATAACCTTGGGAAGCGCGCTCACGAACTGACCGATTAGCAAGACTAAGACGCCGAGACCACATAGTGCTTGTACACATGCTATGGCGCGCAACCAACCCAGTGGTTGAATGTCACCGTAACCGATTGTCATCTGTGTGATCGTGCTGAAATAAAGGCCCGACAGTCCTGGGGAATACCAGTAGGCCCCTTGGCCACAGGGCATAAGGTCTTGCGGGGAGATCGCATAGATCGCACCGAAATAAACGACTAGTTCAAGGTAGTTGACAATACCAAGGACGACGATTCTGCCCGGATGTGACACTACGCGCAAACCATCTACAAAGTCTTCCGGTGGGGCTATTAAGGCGACCGCGCTTGCGCCCCCAAGAACGTCGAAAATGAAAAAGAACATGATCAGCCCAAGCCATCCCCACGAAGGATTGGCGCTGGCGATGTAGCTAAACCACAAGGTCAACAAGATGCCGATGATAAACCGCCCGATAACTAGAAAATCGACTTTTCTGGCTTCCTTGGCAGCGGCAAGTGGATTTTTTACCTTCTGACGGCCTGTCATTCGCGGGCCGAGTATTAGGCGGCTCATTAGGCGGTTCCCAAAGCAGGCCTTCTCGGCTAACCAGTGGATCACCGGGAGAAGGATGCCATGTGCCTTGAGAGGAATCTGCTCAATCATATCTGCGTCATTTGTCATCATGAATCTTCAGCTCCTTCGATTTCGGCCATTGTCCTGAGGTGCGGCCCATCACAGGAAGCCGGTTGGCATCGGCGGAGGTTACCGCTCGTGTTGTCGACCTGTGTGTACTCGCCCCACCGTGTCCCTTCGCCAGCACCACCTTGATCTCCCCCATGGTCTCTATGATTCGTTGCTCCTTTGCTAAGATGTCCTCCACCATCTTTTCCGGCGGCAGGTGTTCGAGCTCCTCGACGGCGTTCGGTGTCACCCATTGGGCGATGATGAGGCGTTGCCATAGATCGCCGGGCGTGGGGAAGGTCGGGGTCATCGAGCTTGAAGGCAAGGTCGCGGGGTGATGCGATAAAGACTTTGATCGTGCGAAGGGATTTGGCTGACACGACTCGATATGCTATTCGTCCAGCCGCTGCGAGTCCAGATGAACGGCGTCGGGTGTGATACCGGGGTTTGTCGATCCTGATCCCACCTGCCCCTACCGGCGGTGCCTGATTGGTGTTCTTTCGGGATTGACGGTGGGTCCGGTTGGGCATGGCGGACGGAGGGTTATAAAAGTTTCAAAAAGTTGGAATGGGCAATCGTCGTCGGGCGTGATACACTTATCGTGTCGGAGTCGTGCAAGGAAGGGAACTTACGGATGTGCCCGAAGTGCCGGGAAACGATGGTGATTTACGAACTCGAAGGGGTCGAGATCGACCAGTGCGTATCGTGCCGGGGGATTTGGCTTGACCGGGGGGAGATCGAAACTTTGACGACGCTCGCCGGAGTAAAACCGGATCGATTGAGCACAGCCCTGAAAGATGCCGCGCCGATTCGAACCTCGGATCGTCGTTGCCCCCGATGCGAGCGAAAAATGCACATCATCGTCGTCGGGACTCAAAATCCGATGGAGCTCGATCGCTGCCCAAACGGACACGGATTGTGGTTCGACGCCGGCGAGCTCCAGCAGACTATTGCGAACTTTGAAGAGGGCGAAGAAGGCGCCGTCGGTCGGCACTTCGCCCGGTTATTCGCCCATGAATTGAAATCGAAGACCTAGAGCCAATCCCCTTACCCCTCTCCCCGCTGGGGAGAGGGCAGGGTGACGGGTTGTTGCGGCAGAAAGTGACCCTCCCCTCACCCCTCCCTGGAAGGGAGGGGGGTATTGGGATAGGTTCTTAATCGGCTGTTTGTGGAAATGTTTGAGAAAATTTAATCCGTGTTAAAGGAGGTTACTGAAATGACGTGGACACCGGGAATTATCGCTGTGGTTGTTGTCGTGGTGCTGGTTGTGATTTCGTTTCCGTGGATCGTCGGAATCTATAACGGTTTGGTTCGGCTGAGGAACCAGGTGAAGAACGCCTGGTCGCAGATCGACGTCCAGTTGAAGCGCCGTCATGACCTGATCCCCAATCTGGTCGAGACGGTGAAAGGTTACGCCGGGCATGAAAAAACCACGCTCGAAAACGTGATCAAAGCGCGCGGGGCAGCCGTCAATGCCAGTGCGATTCCGGACAAAATCGCCGCCGAAAACATGCTCACCCAGGCCCTCGGTCGGCTGATGGCGGTGGCCGAGCAATATCCGAACCTCAAAGCCAACGAAAACTTTCTCGCCCTGCAGGAAGAACTGTCATCCACGGAAAACAAGATCAGTTTTTCCCGTCAGTACTACAACGACGAGGTCATGCGCTACAACACCCGAGTGCAGAGTTTTCCGTCTAACGTGATCGCGGGAATGTTCCACTTTGCGGAAGAGACGTTTTTTGAGATCGAAAACGCCGCCGAACGGCAAGCACCGCAAGTTAAGTTTTGATGAAGATTGTTGACCTGATGTTAAGTTCGTGTGAAGGGTGTTTGAAGAATTAAAATTCCGCGTGCGATTTACCCGTTGCACGCGGAATTTTCGTTAATTCACCTCTGTAACCTCTTGTATTTTTCCCCCTCGACGTAATATATGTATACAAAGCAACCGATGAGACCATCGGTTTAGAGCCTATCCCATTACCCCTCTCCCCTCTGGGG
>CAIVHJ010000273.1 GCA_903905665.1 uncultured Phycisphaerales bacterium | reverse complement strand
GATGACCCACTATTCCCCACTTTTCCCCACACAGTCAAGAAAAGTCCGCCGATAAATTACGTTTTTCATCAGCATTTCTCAGACCCTCCGCAGAGGGGCGCGCGGTGGCTTGGGTGTAAGAAATCACGAGTCATGCCGACAGGTCACGACTCATGCCGACGGCAACGGGCAGAGCGTTCCCGTTTCTGGCTCTAGACTGGCACCATAGGGACCAATCCACGACGACCCATGCCGACGGCCTTACAGCTGAGGGTGGGTCACGATTTACAGGATTTCCGATCCAAAGTCGTCCGATGTAAGTTTTGGGCCGAAATCGGGCGCCCAAACGTAATTACTCATGCCGACGATCGGAAAAGCTGGCTGATCCCGGAGCGCCCTGAATAACTCATGCCGACGGCGAACCGGCCTACCGCACCTAGTCAAGAACGTGACGGCACCCAGAGCACCGACATCATCGTGCCCTGGGCATCAACCTTGGCGGCAAATTCGAACAATTCCTCGTCTTCGTTTGCGGGGATGTGTGGGAACCATGCCTCCCATGGGACCTGGACGAGCGAATGGTCGTCGTGGCCAACCGTTGGCTTGTCATTCAGAGCGTCTCGGGTTGTGATCAAATGCACCACCAATGATGGACGACCCTCCGCGTGGATCCGTTTCCCGCATCGATGAATCCGTACGTGCTCTGAACCCATGGATCACAAAGTTCGTGGTTCTTGGCCAGGAGTTTGGCGGCAGTTACGATGCGACCACCGACGAACGGATCTCGCGCCTCCCGGTTTTCGTGCCGCGGGCGCGGCGAATCTTGGAATGTGGCTGTCTCGAGGGCGGGCATACGGCATTGCTCGGCCGGGTTTATCCGCATGCTGAGATTGTCGCGGTGGACGTCCGCGAATCGAATCTCGTCAAGGCTCGGCTGCTCACGTCGGTGGCCGGCATCCGCCCGCCGCAGTTTCTTTGCCGCGATCTGGAAACGGCGGAGCTGGGCGACTTGGGGCACTTCGACCTCGTGGTCTGTGTTGGCCTGCTCTACCACCTGCGCGAACCATGGAATTTCCTCGCCCACGTAGGCGCGTTGACCGACTGCCTGTGGATTTGGACGCAGGTGTGCGCTGAGGCTGACGTCTCCAATCAGGACGGGGTATTCCGCGGTCGGGTCTACATCGAAGGTTCCACAGACAATCCGCTCAGCGCGGTCCGGCCCGAGTCTTTCTTTCCGACGATTGGCAGCCTCTGCGACATGCTTCGTACGGTTGGCTTCGAGGATTTGCATTTCCTGAATTTCGAAACAACGCCAAACGGCCCTGCGATCATGGTTCACGCCACGAAGGAGCATTTCCTGACGTAGGACGGTTCCCCTTTGCGACCACTTGCGCGATAATGACACATCCCTTTATCGCCGGCGAAATGACGATGATTTTCGTCTTTTCCAACCGTGGTTTCCGTTATTTGACGACTATTGCGGGACAGTGTCTAACCGGAACACATCGACCCTGTGCCCTGCCGTATATTCGGATTCTGGACAAAAGAACCTCTTCCATGCGTGGACGGATGACAATCGGGTTGGGATCGTCTCGACTTCTCTACTCAGAAGATGCCGACCATTTTCAACCAACCGCCGTTTTTAACCGTTGACAAAAACCACAGGTGGTTTTCCCGTTCTCGCCGCGATACCCCGTCTGTTGGGACAAGCTGCGATGCCCGTGACGGTGGAGGCCCCGGTCGATTTGATCTCGTCGATGACCGGACGAATTCTCGATAGGAACTCCTTTTTCTGCCGGCGATACCCCGCGACCATGAGCTTCACCTAACGGTTGAGGTGTTTTGTTCCCAGCTTCACTCCATGTTTGCTGTTTCGGATGCCGAGGTTGAAGCCCCATGCCGCCTGTGCCTGCCTGATCTGGTTGGGGCGTAAGCCGGAGTTGATTCGGTCATTCAGTACGACCTGCCCGGCCTTGATCCAAATCCGGTCCATATTAGGGTTTTACGAGAAAGTGTTGCCGCTGCCAAGGTTGGTGACGGTGCCGGTGTAGATATTCATGCCCTTGTTGTTGGCGGTCGATGAGCCGGCATAGAGGGAGGTGGCACCATAAAGCACGCACCCATTAACAGCACACAGGTTGGTCGTACCGTCGAGGTACAAACAGGTGAGCGCCTCAGCAGATTGAGACATATTTACGCCAGTCAGCGTGCAGGCCCAGCCATTTTTTATGTAAACGATGTTCGATCCGTTCTTCTGCAGAATGACGCCGTTTGAAAGGCAAAACCGAACACCTTGAGCAGGCAGCGGTGCTCCAATTAAGCAGATGGATTCATGTGAGGCTACGTCGTAATTGCCGTCATCAAACACGAAGTTGGTAACAGTCACCGCGTCCGTGGAACCGCCGCTCGCATTGTTGCAGTTGTGCAGCATCCCTATTCCTGATAGTTTTTTTTGGGATAATTGGGTGACACTTATTGGTTGATGACGACCGTGATC
>CAIVHJ010000272.1 GCA_903905665.1 uncultured Phycisphaerales bacterium | reverse complement strand
GGGCACAGCATGCTGTGCCCCTACACAAACGTCTTCGCTTGTAGGGTTTTCTACAAAGCATCAGGTGCTCTAAGCCGGGTGCAATGATGACTGCATGGTAATCTTACAATGCGCCGAAGCAATGGATTTGGACGTTTCCATTGGTCATGGAAGACCTGAATCATGTCCCAAACCCTTGTGGGTTCGTCGGCTGACCCGCGCCGAGCCTTATCAACCCGCCGATTCACCTCCCGAATGGCGCTACTACGAAATCCTCATGAACATCCGGGAGAAATTGAAAAATCATCCATTCGGTATTACTTTAAGCGTAAACCAATTGGCGACCTTCTCCAATTCCAACTGAAGCAGGACACGTGGAGCATTACCCAGCGCCTTCGGTATTACTGACGTCGAGTTTGGGTGCTCCACACGGCTCATCATCATGAGGGTTGAGATCAGGAGTTTTTGATGGTTTTGGGGATCCTTTCTGACAGCCACGGCCGCATCCATCTGGTGGAGCGTGCTTTGGCGATCTTTGATCAGCACGGTGTTGATGGGATCGTTCATTGCGGCGACATCGGAGGGCTGGAGGTTCTCGAAGTCTTTTCCGGCAGACCTTTTTGGTTCGTCTGGGGAAACACCGACAGTCCCCGACAATCCTGGCGGGCTGCGGTTCGGTCATTCGGAGCCTACTGGCCTGAGAGCATCCCCGTGGTCATTGAAGCAGATTCTCAGCATATCGCCGTTTTTCACGGATCGGAGCGAGAATTCATAACCGCCTGTCACAACAACGATTATGACTACATCCTGCACGGCCATACCCATCGCGCGTCGGATCATCGCCAGGGTCGGACACGGATTATCAATCCGGGGGCACTCTATCGCGCACCGTCCAAGACCGTCGCAATCCTCGACACTCAAACCGACCAGTTGCAGTACTGTACCGTGACCGGTTGATGCATTCCGATCCCGAAATTCAATTGATGAAATGATCTGCATTTTTTAGGGGGGATTCCTCATGCCTCATATCGAATCTGTCCGATGATGGTTACAGATCGAGTTCTCCGGGCAAGTGAACGAACACAATTAAACCGTCGAAATCTGCGAATTCGAGAAAAAATCTTGCATTTCGGATGTGAGTTTATTGGATTTGAAGGATTCGCGGACTATAATTAGGAAAGAGTCGGTTGGAAACATTTCACAGCCGATTTGATGCTTTAATTTTGCTTCCACTCGCTGCGGCACCCTTTGACCGCGCCAAAACTAAGTACAGGGTGCCGCACGCCTTTTATAGAGCCTTTTTCCACTCGCCACGGATTATTACTCCTTTATCTTCAATAATTTAACGCCGTTCTGAAATTATGAACATAGGGTTCGTCTTGGCTGAGCATGTCTCCGTTCATGACTCGCCCGATAAACACCCAATGGTCACCCGCCCGAAATTTTGACTCAAGCTTGCATTCCAGATAGCCCTGTGATTCCATGAGGATCACCCATGATCTTGACCTAATGCCCGGCAGTCAGTACGCAGCAACCGGTCGGAAACTTCCCCAATACCTCCGCCGCTTTGGATGCGATAGCCGCCACGGTGTCCCTTTCAAAGCGTCCTTTCCGATCAATCGCCCTACTGACCCTACTCATGGCCATATTGCCCCTCCCAGAATCGCATGTCAACCCCGATCGTGAAAAGTCAGTGATTACATTGTATTACGAATCGTTTGAGTCAATCCCTTGCCATGATGGTGGATTTTCGCGGTGTCCGGTAAGTGACGCATTGGCTTGACACAACGGCAAGATTAACTATCATAAGGGTTTCCGGCTATTTGAGTGGTGGGTTTCTGCGCCTGTGGATTGACCGATTTCGCACTTTTTGGGATTGGCTATGAACCGAACACTGATGATCCTGATGGGCCTGTTGGTCATGGGTGGGAGCGGTGTCAGTTTGGCGGGCGTGCCCAAGCCAGCCCAGGCACCTGTGAGTTGGGAGTTGAAGTTCACTTTTTACGATCCCGAACGCATTACTCTGACGCTTCCGGGGGATCAGACCCCGACGACGTATTGGTTCATCCGCTACACCGTGGAAAACAACGCCGGTCAGGATATTGAGTTTTTTCCGGCGGCGGAGTTGGTGACGAGTTCGTTGCAGGTGATTGCGGCGGGAGATCAGATCAGCCCGACGGTTTATGACGCAATTCGGGAGCGATATCACACGACGGCGCCGTTCATGCTGGAGCCGAACAAAATGTCGGGGCCGCTGCTGCAAGGTGAGGATAACGCCAAAACGGGGTTTGTCGCTTTTCGGGATTTCAATCCCAACGATAACGATTTTACGATTTATTTCAGCGGTCTTTCGGGCGAGATTCAGCGGGTGACCAATCCGAGTTTTGACAAAACCAAACCGGAATCACCGGAAAACCCCCGCGTGTTCACGCTACGAAAAGCGTTGGAGATCAAGTACAGTTTGCCCGGTGATCCGCAGACCCGCAACCTCGTGAATCCGGTGCGCAAAGGTCAGGACTGGGTGATGCGGTAGGGACGCTACGAGAACACGCAGAGAGGGAATCCGATGAAAAATGAGGGAACAACGAGCATTGGATCTTCCTCGCGACCCTTCGGGTCCGCCGCTAAACGAGGATTGAAGTAATTTACTGTAAAGCTTGCTGCTTGTTGTATGGTTATTCAATGAAGGCAAGGAGAGGTTGTTATGGCACATAAAAAGGGACAGGGTTCAACGCGTAACGGTCGAGATTCCAATCCGAAATATCGGGGGGTCAAGCGATTCGGCGGGGAGCGAGTTTTGGCGGGGACGATTCTGATTCGGCAATGCGGCACGCCGATCCTTCCGGGTTTGCACGTCGGCCGAGGGCGTGACGACACGTTATTTGCGCTGGTGGACGGAACCGTCGTATTCCGGGGTCGCAAGGTCTGCATCGAACCCGTCGCGCAAAACTGAATGATTCACTGCCTGGAAATATCGCGCTCCCATGGGGAGTGTGATCTGAAGGATGAGTCGGGGTGATCGTTGAGATCACCCTTTTTTGTCGGTGGTATCGGTGTTCATTGACGAAGTAGAAATTTTGGTTCGGGCGGGATCGGGTGGAAAGGGATGCATTAGCTTCCGGCGTGAGAAATATGTACCCAGGGGCGGCCCGGACGGGGGTGACGGTGGAGACGGCGGCGACGTGGTCTTCGAAGTCGCATCGGAGATGAACACGCTGTGGGCCTTTCGCGGAAGGCACGAATGGTCCGCCGCAGACGGTCAGCCGGGTTCCGGGAGCAACTGCACCGGGCGGATGGGTCAGGATTTGATCATTCATGTTCCACCCGGAACGCTCGTTTATGATCGTGACACCGGTTTGTTGCTCAAGGATTTGACCGATCCGGGGCAGCGTGTGATCCTGATGAGAGGGGGCAAAGGGGGACTGGGCAATGCGCGATTTGCCAGCCCTACGCATCAGGCGCCGCGAAAAGCGTTTCCCGGTCAGACGGGTCAGGAACGGCAACTGCGTCTGGAGCTGAAACTGATCGCCGATGTCGGTCTGGTCGGTATGCCCAATGCCGGCAAAAGCACATTGCTAGCGAGGAGCACGGCAGCGCGTCCGAAAATCGCGGATTATCCATTCACGACACTCGTTCCGCAGCTGGGAATCGTAGTGCTGAGCGGTTTTCGGCAATACGTCATGGCGGATTTGCCGGGTTTGATCGAAGGGGCGCACGAAGGCGTCGGACTGGGCGATGCGTTTCTGAAGCACATCGAGCGAACCCGTGTGATCGTTCATCTGATTGATATTTGTCCGTCCGACGGTCAACCCAGCCCGGAAGAAGCGTACCGGATCATCCGAACGGAACTGGAAAAATACAGTCCGACTCTGGCAGCCAAACCGGAACTGGTTGTGGCGACCAAAATGGACCTGACGGATTCCGACGAAAATCTCCGGCAATTTCAAGAGCAACTTGGCACTCAAATTTGCGCACTCAGTGCCGTGACGGGACGGGGTCTGGATGTGTTTCATGAACAAGTCTGGCGGATGATTGAAGAAGCGAAATCACAGGGAGCGACCACGAGTCCGTCGGATTTTTTGACCCGTCCCATTGATCTGGACGCTCCCACCAGTGAGGATGTTTGACATGATCGCCGTCGTTCACAAACCAACTCGCGTCGAGCAGTTATTGTTATTTGACGTGGGGAACAGTTCTATTCACGTCGGAGTGTGGTCGGGCGGGGCGATTCGAGCCGTGACTCAGGTTCGGCATGATCAGGAATCGCAGTTGTCGGAGGTCATTACGCAGCATTGGCGCGGGATGACGCTGAGCCGACAGGTGATGGCTTGTTCGGTCGTGCCTTCGCAGTTGGTGCGGTTAAAAACGCTGGTGTCGGATCTGACGGGCGAACCGCTGCTGGTCGTTGGGAACGAACTGCCTGTTCCGATTTCCAACCGGGTGGAGAAACCGGAAACGGTGGGAATGGATCGGTTGTGCTGCGCGGCGGCGGCGTATGGAATCGAACAGGCGGCCTGCGTCATTGCCGACGTCGGAACCGCCGTCACCGTCGATTGCGTCAGCAGCGAGGGTTATTTCATCGGGGGTGCGATCCTGCCGGGACTTTCGCTACAGTCAAAAATTCTCGCGCAAGAAACGGCGCAGTTGCCTGTAGTCTCGATGGAGCATCCGGGTTCGCCTCTGGGGCAAAGCACCGAACACGCGATTCGCGCCGGCCTTTACTACGGATGCATCGGAGCCATTCGGCAACTCGTGGAAAGTTATGCCGAACGACTGGGACGCTGGCCCGCTTTGTTTCTGACTGGCGGGGATTCCGAATTGTTGGCCGCCGATATGGACTTCGTGGACAAAGTGGTTCCGGATTTGTGCCTGCGCGGCGTCGTGTTGGCCTATCAACAGTCGCTTTCCGCGTCGTGATCCGCCTGTGAAAATTTCCAATGGAACCCACAGACCCTGAAACTCTTTGCACTTATGCCGCCCGCGTCAGCCCACCCGGTGCAGGGGGAATCGGACTCATCCAGATTCTCGGGCCGCAAGCACTTTCTGTCGTGATGTCTTGTCTGCGTCCTCGCCGGGAAGGTCGGAACTTGACGCTGGAGCCCGATCGTCCCCGGCTGGTGCGTTTTATGGACGGTGACGAACTGGTCGATGAGGTCGTCGTGGTTTGTTCCGAACCGTCAACCGAGGGTTCGTCCGTTCTGATCAGTGGCCATGGCGGAGTGAGGGTCGTCGAACGGATTCTGATGAGCCTGGAGCGAAGCGGGGCTGTGATTCGGGAACATCTGGAGGCGAGAGAGGTCTGGAATCTTTCTTCGCCGATCGAAGCCGCCGTGATGGATTCGTTGCCTTTGGCGCAAACGCAGCGCATGGCGAAATGGTTGATCGGACAGATTGCGATTCTTTTCGAGGCGATGAAAAACTGTCAGGTTTCGATCAGTCATGATCGCACGGATGACGCGCGAAGTATATTGGAAAAACTGCTTCAGTCGCACCCTCGAAGCCGAATGCTGCTCGACGGAATTCATGTCGTGATCGTCGGCCCGCCCAACAGCGGAAAATCCACGTTGGCTAATTGTTTGTACGAAAAACCGTGGAGCATCGAATCGGCTGAGGCAGGGACCACGCGCGACTGGGTGGAGCATCCGATTGCGATTCGCGGGGTTCCGGTATCGTTGGCGGACACGGCGGGTTTGCGACAGGGATGCGATGCGCTGGAGCAGCAGGCTTTGGAACTTTCCGCACCGGTGATTCGTCGGGCGGACGTGCAATTGCTCGTGTTGGATGGAAGTCTTGCAACCTGTCCGTTGAGCGGTCATTGGTTTGATTCGTGGCTGGACGAACGTCGGGTCATCGTGGTTTTGAACAAATCAGACCTTGGAATCCGATTGGAAACCCCGGAGTGGATGTCCCAAGCCTGCTGGAATTCAGCGGTACGGATTTCGGCTTTGCAGAACCATGGGGTCGATGCCATGGGGGAGCGTATGCTGCAGCAAGTGGGTCTGGATTCTGATTTTTTCAATGCCCCATGCATTTGGGACAGGTCCCAATATGAGGCAATTGAAGAGATACTGAAATTTCTGAACTCACATCCCCAACAGGCAATTACCGAGATTAACAGGCATTTTTTGGCATTTCCGACCTGAAATCAATCGCTTGGGGGCCTATACTAAGTTGAATGGGGAAAGGACTGAACTCGAATTTGATTAAGGTATTCTAATTTTACTTGGGTTCAGAATTCGGCAGCGTAAAATAATTCTATTGGGAGTGGTGTGCAGCCTTTCCAGTCAGGTCTTCAGACGTTTGGGGTGATTCGGCGTTGAATCAGGACTTCGGAAGTTGTACACTGTTCGGTTTTATGCGCGTTCACCCCTCGGCTTGATCGAACGACAGATCGGACATCAACTCCCGCAAGGGAATGGAACTCGGGCACGATATGGCCAACACGGAAGATTCCAGCTTTGCACGCACCGTCATCGACGGCAAATTCGCCACCGCGGATGAGGTGGCCACCTGTCGCGAACAGGTCAAGAAGATGCGTCGATCGGGGACTCACGCCAACTTGGCGCAAGTGCTTGTCGAGCGTGGTTTTCTCACCGATTCTCAGTGCCGCCGCCTAAGCGAAGATTCTCACAGCGACTCGATGTACAAACCGGCCCAGCAGATTCCCGGCTACCAGATTCTGGGCAAGATCGGTCAAGGGGCGATGGCGACGGTCTTCAAGGCCAAGCAGTTGAGTCTGGATCGGATCGTGGCGATCAAGGTTCTGCCGAAGCGAATGAGCGAAAATGCCGAGTTTGTCAATCGGTTTTATAAAGAGGGGCGTGCGGCGGCCAAACTCAATCACGTCAACATTGTTCAGGCGATCGACGTCGGTGAAGCCGGGGGTTACCACTATTTCGTCATGGAGTACATCGACGGAAAAACCGTGTGGGACGATCTGCGGGAAAAAGGGATTTATCCCGAGAAAGAGGCGATCGAAACCCTGATTCAGACGACCCGAGCACTGGAGCATTCGCATGAGCGGGGATTGATCCACCGCGACATCAAGCCCAAAAACATCATGATCACGAAGACCGGAGTGGTCAAACTCGCCGATATGGGTTTGGCGCGGGAGACGAGCGACGTGGAAGCCGCCATGGCGGAAGCCGGCCGCGCCTACGGAACGCCTTATTACATCAGTCCCGAACAGATTCGAGGGGAAGTCAGCATTGATTTCCGCGCGGACATCTATTCGCTGGGCGCGACGTTCTATCACATGGTTACGGGCCGGGTGCCGTTCGAGGGATCGACGCCCTCGGAAGTCATGCACAAGCACCTCAAGGAACCCATGATCCCGCCGGATCACTTGAACCAGTCCCTGACGGCGGGGATCGGTGAAGCCATCGAGGTCATGATGGCCAAAGACCGCGAAGATCGGTATCCGAGCACCAAAGACCTGCTGCTCGATCTGGCTGCCATGCAACGGGGCGAACCGCCTTTGATCGCCCGCCGAAAGTACGATCACGACACGCTTCAGGGTCTGGCCAGCGGCGGAATGACTCTCCCGAGAAGTTCCACCAAAGCGGAAAAGAAGGTGAACCCCTGGTGGATTGTATTGGCGTTGTCGTTTTTGTTGCTTCTTGCCGTGTTGGTGATTCTGGCGCAATTTCTGGGCCGGTGAGACCGGATCACCCTTCATTTCTATGCTGATATGTCGCTTTCGCCATCTTCGCTTCTCGAATCTCCCGGATTACAGTGACACCAAAAAATATTTTTTGAAAAATTTTCCGTGAATTCACTTCCCTGAAGGGATTTTTGCGGTTATATTTCCTCCGGTCAGACACGGAGGTCTGCCAAATGTTCTTTGCAGAATTGACACATCATCTGCACCGCTCGCTTTCCGAACTCTGCTTCCTGACGGCGTTAGAACATTTCCGGTTTTTCGAGCCTTGCGTTTCAAGCACAACAAAGGAGTGTTGTCATGAATCGCGCCACTACCCCACAGGCAAAAACGGTTGTTTCCTCAAATCCCCCGGTTCCCGATCCGGATGAACTGGTTCGATTGTGGAAGCATTATCTCAAACGACGGGATCCCGCCACCCGAAACAAGATCGTTGAGAAACTCAGTCCGCTGGTCTATTCCCATGCCTCGCGGTTGAGTCGGAGACTTCCGGCGCAGATTTCGTACGATGAAATCTGCAGCGCGGCTTTTGACGGCCTCATCGAGGCGGTGGAAGCCTACGATCCGAATCGTCAGGCCAAATTCGAGACGTTTTGTCAGCAGCGCATCACGGGGGCGGTTATGGATTGGCTGCGCAGTCTCGATGCGCAATCCCGAACCGTTCGGACGTTTGAAAAAAGACGCATGCACGCCCGCGAGGTTCTCGATTCCGAACTCAGTCGCCCGCCCACCAACAGTGAAATCGCCCAGCAGATGCGAATCACCACCGCGCGATATGAACATCTGGCTCGTCTTTCTCTGCTCGGCAAGGAAGTTCATTTCAGTGCGATGGAACCGGAAAACGAAAACCACGGCCGCTCGTCCAGCCGGGCCTGGGACGTCGGTGATCCGGAACAGGCAAGTCCCGATTCCAAGGTGTCCCGTGAACTGCTGACCGATTACATCACACGCGGTTTGTCGCGAGAGGAACGGCTCGTGCTCATCCTTTACTACTATGAAGAATTGACGATGGCGGAGATCGGTCTGGTTCTCGACCTCTCCGAATCACGGGTCAGCCAAATTCACAAAGACGTCATAACCCGTCTGCGCCAACGGTTTGTGGGCCAATTCCCTCACGAAATGGTCGCCTGATCGAATCGCAAAACCCGTAGCGTGCGCTCTGCCGCAAGTCCGTGGAAGCATGCGGATTATCGTTTCCTCGCCAGCAGCGGTCGACGCAGTTCCAAGGATTTGCGTTTGTTGGCCGGCGGGCTGGACAACGTCGAAATCGCCTTGTCGGAATTGTCCACCTTGAAAATACCGATCGTTTTTCCACCGGAAGCCCCCGACGTGCAATAAGCATAACTCACGCGGCATTTGGCGTCGGCGAGTCGTGTACAAATATCCGCCATCGCCCCCGGATTGTTGGGCATTGGAACGGTGATCACATCGGTTTCGGAAATGGGAACATCCAGCCGTTTCAGCAAGTCGCGGGTCCGCATCGAATCATCCACCACCAACCGAAGCACTCCCTGTTCCATCGAATCCATCATGGAGAGCGCCATGATGTTCACTTTGGCCTGCCCGAGTTCCCGGCAAACCTGCTGGAGCACACCCGGTTTGTTGATCATGAATACCGAAAACTGTACGAATTTCTGCAACATGATTTTGTCCCTTTGAATTGGAGTGGAATTACGATTCTCTTGTCATCCCGATGACCAACACTCTATAATTATAGTGTGCTTTTGGCAATTGCCGGGTCGAGGTGAATTCGATGCCGATCAAGCGTACTCAGGCTCCCGAAAATCAAAAGGCGAACCCCGGTGTTCGTAATGCCGGAACCCAGGCACCGCCCCGGCCCGCGCGGACCCGTCCCCGGCGAAAACTCCTGCCCCCCTATAAGGTTCTTCTTCATAACGACGACGTCAACGACATGTTTCACGTCGTGAAGGCGATTCTGAAAATCACCCAACTCAATGCCGACGCCGCGATTCAAAAGATGCTCGAAGCCCATCATTCCGGCGTGGCAGTGCTCCTGGTTACCCATCGGGAGCGGGGCGAACTCTACGTCCAGCAATTCGCGTCTTTCAGAATTACCGCTTCTCTCGAACCCGACGCCTGACATACCCACCACACCCGCTTCCGCCGATCGTGATCCCGTCACAATATCTCGTTCGTCATTCACCACGGCTGTGTCCTTTTTTTCTTCACACAGGGCGGGCACAGCATGCTGTGCCCCTACACAATCGTCTTCACTCGTAAGGTTTTCTCCAAAAACATTCAAGAATCAATAAATATCGGGCCGCCGAAAAAACTGGAGTGATAACGATTCGCCATCCAAAGAAATTGATGCAGAACCACGGGTTTTATCGGTAGTTTGAATATTTTCCGATTTGCAGTGATTTTTGGACTTTACACATGCTATCATCCAATAACAGACGGGGTGGTTTCTGCCGATTCAGAGGGGGGTGACGTATGTCCAGAATGGAAGATCTCAAGGAAATTCTCAGTCTCATCCAGCATGTTTCGAAGATGGCGAGGTCGGATGGGCGTCGGATCGAAGATTTGCTTCGGAAGATGGAGGAAGAATCACCGGAAGCCGCTACGGTGGAACCCGCATTGTCGGATTGTCGCGAGGCATTTCGCGGGGTCTTTCGGACCCTGACGGCTGCGGTCATCCAGCTTCGTGATCTGAAGTCCAACTTAAGTGACAGCCCTTCACCGGGAACAGCGGATTCCCATGATTGATTCAATCACGTTCGCGACCACCCATGACAAAGGCGGTCGGAATCAGGCTTGCATGTTCTCGATTTTCTCGAGCAGATCGGATCGAAACTCGAATTGAATGCCCGCCGACCAGACGTTGTCGATCGGACTGTCCACCCGAACGACACGACCGGGAATGCAGATTTGTTTCTGGGAACCGGGAACGCAATCCACGATGACGTCGGTTCCGACGGCGAGTCGATAAGACGCCGAGATCAAACCCAAACCGAGGCGGCTGACGTCGAGCGACAGCATGGGTTGCCATTTGACGGTCATCTCTTCCTGCTGGAAACCGCACACCCGCATCACCTGCCGGAACGGCAATCGTGGCGCCGCCCGCTGTTCGTTGTGAAGCGTGTGGACCACCCGTTTGCGCGCGATTTCCTCCAGCGTATGACTGAGTGCCCTGAGCTGCGCCGTTGTGAGGACCGCCATGATTCGTACCTCCAGACCGCGTTCAGCAATCGATGCGATTCACAACCTCTTCCCCATCCATCGTACCACGCCAGTGCGCCTTTTAGCAAAACACCTCCGGCGATCGGTATTGATGTCGTTCGACCGGCCCGAATTCCGGTTTCAGCGGTCAACGCTTGCGTGCGACAGGTACGAGGCGGAAATCGGACGTTTGTCCATGCCCGGTCCTTCGAATTGCACTTCGAGCGATTGAACGCCGTCCGCCTGGAAAAAACCGACCACCATCGGGTATCGACCCGCGCGCAAAATGACCTGACCGCTCCGCTCGCTGCACCCGTGAAGCCCGTCGTTGTCCACCACCAGATCGGAACCGATCCACAATCGGCTGCCGTCGTCCGACATCAGATAAAACGTATAGACCCCGTCGGTGAGCGCCTCAAAATAACCGCGATATCGAACGGCATAGTATTCGTCCAGTTTGTGAACGCCCAAATCAAACGTCGGAATCACGCCGGTCGCTGCCGGAGTAAGCGCGTCAAAATCCGGAATTTGCTCCCACTTTCCCTCGTAGTAATCGTACTTGAGGCCGGCAGAAGTCTCCACGTTCGATATCGGCTCAAGGGGTACGATGCGGCGAAAAATATATTCCGCCACGGGGCTGGAACGCCCGCGCACCGTGAACGTCTTTGCTTTGACCGTTGTAGTCTGCGCGAAATGCAAAGGGTCACGATAAACAGTCGATTCGTCGGTCGGATCGATGCCGTCCGTCGTGTAGCGAACGACGGTATTGTCCATGGACGTTGTGAGTTTCACGTCGATCGCGTCCGTGAAAACGCGAATCGGCGAAGCCAATCCCGGCGGCGGAATGAAATAACCCACGCCCATCGCGTCGAGTCGCCGGTAGTGCGTTTGCAGACGTCCGTGAAAATCCGTCCAGTCCCGCCTCGACGGCGACCACATCACTTCCGACAACGCGCACAATCGCGGAAATACCTGCCAATCGACGCGTTCCTCCGGAGCGTGCTCCGACCACAAATTGCCTTCGGCGCCCAGCACGTGCTTTGCCTGTTCGGGTGTAAGATCGGCGGGGGTCGGTTCAAAAGAATACACGCGCTCCAGCGGGAGATGACCCATTCGGATTGGTTCGTCCGGAGCCACGAATTGGGCATAATCCAGGTAGCAATGGCTGGTCGGCGATGAGATCACGTCATGACCTGATCTTGCGGCGGCAATTGCGCCCTCCAAACCGCGCCACGACTGCACCGTGGCATTGGGCGCCAATCCTCCTTCAAGAATCTCATCCCAGCCGATCAGTCGGCGACCTTTGCTGTTCAAAAATCGTTCGATCCGGCGGATGAAGTAACTCTGAAGTTCGCGCTCGTCCGCAAGTCCCTCGTCGTGAATCCGCGCCTGACATTTGGGACAGGATTTCCAGCGGGTCTTCGGACATTCGTCCCCCCCGATATGAATAAACTCGGACGGAAACAAATCGATCACTTCGGAAAGGACTTTTTCCAGAAAGTCGAACGTCGCGTCGTTCCCCGGACAATAAACGTCGTCAAAGACTCCCCACCGTGCCCCCACTTCAAACGGATCCCCCGTGCACGACAATTCGGGATAACTGGCCACGGCCGCCATGGAATGACCGGGCATCTCGATTTCAGGAACGATCGTAATGTTTCGACTTTGGGCGTAGGCGACGATCTCGCGCACGTCGTCCTGAGTGTAGAAACCTCCGTACCGCTGATCCCCTTCCATCCGCCACGCCCCGACTTCCGTTAGTCGCGGAAATTGTTTGATCTCGATCCGCCAACCCTGATCGTCCGTCAGATGCCAGTGCAAAACGTTCATCTTGTGAAACGCCAGCAGGTCGATGTATCGTTTGACGAAGTCTTTGGACATGAAGTGCCGGCTGCAATCGAGCAACATCCCGCGCCAACGGTAACGGGGCTCATCC
>CAIVHJ010000271.1 GCA_903905665.1 uncultured Phycisphaerales bacterium | reverse complement strand
CATGTTAATTCGACGTGGTTCTATTTCTTGAGGAGATGAGTCTATCTATGCCGAAATTCAGCGCTAATCTGACCATGCTGTTTAACGAGGTGAGTTTTTTAGATCGTTTTGAGAGAGCCGCAAAAGCTGGTTTCGTGGCTGACGGATAATGCCTTTGAGCGGGTTGACCGGGTGGATATGCCGGGGCAATTTGCGCAGCGCGGCGGGATCGTGGATATTTTCGGTCACGATTATCTTGAACCCGTCCGAATCGAATGGTTTGGCGACCACGTGGAGTCGATTCGCCATTTTGATCTGTCCACTCAAAGATCGCTCAAAGTGCTGGAGTCGGTACACATTTCCGGGATGTCTCAAACCGGCCCTCTGCGGGGGGCGGACAGTACGAATTTCTTGAAATATCTGCCGCCAAACACGGTGATCTGCTGGTTTGAACCGGCGGAGATTCAGGAGGTCGGTCAGGCATTTTGGGAACGGTTGGACAACCCGCGCGGGATGTTTCCGGTGCGGAATGTTTTCAAACTGGGTGACCCGTTGACCACGATCTATCTGTCGCGATTGCCGACCGATCTGGTTCACGCCTCGAACCGATTTCGGTTTCCGATTACGGGTGTTCAGCGATTCGAGGTGCCGCCGAATCAAATTGTAGGCACGCTGGCTGAAGTTTGCCACGAGAGCACCGTCAGCGTCTATTGTGACAACTCCGCCGAACAGCAGCGATTGCGAGAGATGATCGTCGAAAGCACCGGATCATGGCCGGCGTCGCTTGCCCTCGAAACCGGCTTGCTCCATGAAGGATTTGAATGGGTTTCTGCCCGTCACGTTTTCATCGGTCATCACCAGTTGTTTCACCGTTATGCCCAGCGGCGCAAGATTCGGCGGGCCTATGCCGGTCGGCCCCTCGAAACATGGACGGAGATTCAACCGGGAGATTACGTGGTTCACGTGGTTCATGGGATCGCGCGGTTTCGCGGAATGGCGCCGATGCAGAAAACGGGCACCGGTTCGCGCGAAGAATACCTCACGCTGGAATTTGCCGATCGGGCTATGCTGCATGTTCCGGTCAGTCGGATTGAACTAGTTCACAAATATATCGGAGTGGGGGGGACACGGCCCCCGTTATCCGGACTGGGTGGGACACGGTGGAATAAGGCCAAGGAACGTGTTCAAGAGGCGGTGACCGATTTTGCGGCGGAGCTGTTGCGAATTCAGGCGATGCGCGCGTCCATGGCGGGTACTTCGTATCCACAGGACACGGCGTGGCAAAGGGAGTTTGAGTCTTCGTTCATTTATCCGGAAACGGAAGATCAGATCAAAGTGATGAAGGAGATCAAAACTGATCTGGCGCAGCCTCGGCCAATGGACCGCTTGTTGTGTGGAGACGTCGGCTATGGGAAGACCGAGTTGGCGATGCGCGCGGCGTTCAAGGTGGCAGAGTACGGCCGACAGGTGGCGATGCTGGTTCCCACGACCGTGCTGGCGGATCAGCATTATGCGACGTTTCGCGAACGGATGGCGGATTATCCGTTTGTGGTGGAATGTTTGTCTCGTTTCCGATCAGCCCGTCAGCAGCGGCAGATCATCGAAGCGGCCCGAAAGGGGCAGGTTGATGTTTTAATCGGGACGCATCGTCTGTTGAGCAAAGACGTGACATTCGCCGATTTGGGATTGGTGATCATCGACGAGGAGCAGCGGTTTGGTGTGGAACACAAGGAGAAGCTCAAACGGCTGCGTGAAACGGTTGAAGTTATGACGCTGACCGCCACGCCGATCCCCCGGACGCTGCATCTGGCGATGGTGGGAATTCGGGACATCAGTGCACTGGCGACGCCCCCGATGGATCGTCGCAGCATCGTCACTCGCGTGTGTCGGGATGAGGAAGAGTTGATTCGATCCGCCGTCATTCGCGAACTCAATCGCGATGGTCAGGTGTTTTTCGTTCATAACTTTGTGTATGACATCCTGGAAACGGCTCAACGGATCAACCGAATCGTGCCCGAAGCGCGTGTGGTAGTGGGGCACGGACAGATGAGCGCCGAGGACCTTG
>CAIVHJ010000270.1 GCA_903905665.1 uncultured Phycisphaerales bacterium | reverse complement strand
CCCCACGCTGGCTTTGCGAATGCTGTCAATCGGCCACGGATACTTGTAATGCAGCCCCGGACCCCAGTATCCCGGCAGCGGTTTGCCCCACCGCTCCACCACCGCCTGCTGATCCGCGTCAATCACCACCACGCTCGTCATCCCAAACACCACGAGCAACGCGATCGCCGACATCGGCACCACCGCACCCGCCAGCATTCGGTAAAACCACGTCCCGCTGACCTCGAAACCGAACTGATAATTCACCGCATCGGCGATCGTCTTGGCGATGCTTCCGGGTTCGCTGATCAACCCCAATAACCGACTCTCAAAGGCGCCTCGAACCGTCTCCACCGTCATGCGGGGACGATAAAAATCCAAAATGTAATGAATCAAAAATTCAACCGCCAACACCAGCAGCAGAATGCGAACCGCCGCCGCCAAAACCCGCTCCGGCCATGAAATGTCGATCGAAGCAAGTCCCAGCGAAATCGTGACCAACAGACACACCACCGCGTTTCCAAACAGATAGACCGATCCCGCACGCATCGTCCGGTACAACGGATCACGCGCCATTCCCGCCACGTACTGCGAAAACAAAAACGCCAGCAACGCCACCCCAACCGTCACCAGCATCGCCTCGGATGAATTCAACAGCAGAATTTTATTCCAGACCTCGGCATCCCATTGAAACATCGGGAAACCCAGCGGCCAGGCAATCCAGTACACCCCCGCCAGTACGATGGTTATCAACACCACAAACGTCGGTAGAAACCACCGATACATCCACCACAACCGTCGCTGCGCAACCTGAAACTCCTCTCCCTCCAATTCAAAAATCGGCACCTGTCCACCGGTTTGCCGCTCTCGTTTCAACTGCGCCGTTTCCAGCGCCTCCATCGCCACGCGACGACGCTGACCATAGATGAAGATCAGCGGGAACCAGATCAGCACTCCCGCCCCGACCAGAAATGCCGCCATCCAGATCGCGATCGAACTACAGACTTTCAAGTAAACAACGAACAAAACCACCGCGAGGATGGCCTGCAAGAACAATCCCACACCGCACACGTTCCGTGCCCGTCGTTCCGATACAATCTCGCCGACTTTCATAGTTTTTACTCGCCGTTGTGTAACAAACGCTTGAACAGCAAAACAATACCCTGCTTACGAACATACCATCGACCCGCAAGTCTGCGTGCATGTCAAGCACGAGCGGGTGGGCTTTACGACCGATTGCATCAATTCAACCGTTTAGCGGCACGCCCGAAGGGCGGCGCGAAACTGCGTTGATCCTTGATGCTTCACCTTTCCTGCAGTTGCTCCAGCAACCGCGAACCAACCCTCACTGAAATCGTATTAACGTCTAAGAGGAAAAGATTATGTTTTCAAAAATCATCGCCATCGCGGGCAATACTTATCTCGAAACCATCCGCCAACCCATCTACTTCATCATCCTGATGCTTACGTGCCTGATGATGGTCCTTAACGTCTCCCTCGCCGCCTATACGCTTGAAAACGACAACCTCTTCCTCCAGGGCATTGGACTTTCTACGTTGTTGCTCTCCGGTTTGTTCTTGGCTGCTTTTGGCGCCGCGGGTGTTTTGAACCGCGAAATCGAGGATAAAACCGTCCTTACCATCCTAAGTAAACCCGTCAGTCGGACTACCTTGATCCTCGGAAAGTTCGCGGGACTCATAACCGCTTTAACCACAGCATTTTACATCGGAACCCTCGCCTTTCTGCTCGCTGTCCGTCACAAAGTCATGATGAACACGACGGATCCGTGGGATTATCCCGTTTTGGTCTTCGGATTCGGAGCGCTGCTTTCGGCGCTTTTTATCGCCATTGTCGGAAACTATTGGAGTGGTTGGGTTTTTACTTCCTCGTTCGTGGGCTGCTTCGTCCCGCTACTTACACTTGGTTATATTGGCGTCAGCATGTTGACCAAGAAATGGGAATTCCAGTTCCCAATTCTTGGAGATGCTAACTTGTTGACTGCCACATTCTTAGTGTTGCTATTATTAGGAATCGTGTCGGCAATTGCGTTGGCTGTTTCATGCCGCGTGGGCCAGGCAGCCACTTTGACGATTTGCATACTGGTTTTGATGCTCGGATTGACTTCGGACTACTTCTTTGGTCAGCACCATCTGGTCGATCAGGGCTTGTTCGCTCAGCCCACGTGGACATCCAAAATCAGTTGGCTTTTGTATCGGATCATTCCGAATTTGAGCATCTTCTGGACGACTGATGCGCTCGATACAGGAAAAACCATCAGCGGTGCCTACCTCCTCCGAGCGATCGGTTATGCAACCCTTTATGTTGCGGCATTTTTGTCGATCGGAGTGGGCATCTTCCAAAAACGCGAAGTCGGATAAAACGCGACATGTTCATTTGAAATAGCAAACAGCGGACTGAAACAGCAGGATTCCATCGGGGGGGGTATCGCTTCTGCTCGTCCAGGCGGGGTGCTGGGTAGGTTCGACAAAGCGTTCCGGATGGGGCATCAGACCGAAGATGCAACCCGTCGGATCGCACAAGCCGGCGACATCCATCTGGCTCCCGTTGGGATTGTCGGGATATTGGACCGGTCCGCCATCGCGAGAAACGTATTGGAGAGCGGCGTAACCCTCCTGAACCAATCGCTGCATATCTGCAGGTTCACGCGTCATGACCCGGCCCTCCCCGTGGGCGACCGGCAATTCGTATTCCGACTGGTGACGAAGGAAAACACAATGATCGCTGCTTCGAATCAGCCGGACCCACCGGTCTTCGTATTTGGCGGAGACGTTGGCGGCGATGGAAACTCGCGGCAAATCCAATCCGCTCACTCCCGCCGGAAGCAAACCGGCTTTGCACAAAACCTGGAATCCGTTGCAGATACCGAGAATCAAACCACCACGCTCGGCAAAGTCGCGCAACTGATCCCCCAAGAAAGTCGTCAATTCACCGGCGAAAATTCTTCCGGCGGCGATGTCGTCTCCGTAACTGAACCCGCCGGGAATCGTCAGAATCTGAAATGATTTCAATAAATCGGGTTGCTCGCGAAGCCGATTGATGTGCAAAATCTGTACCTGGGCGCCGGCCAATTCCCAGGCGTGCGCGGTTTCCCGTTCGCAGTTCACACCTGCGGCACGAAGAATCAAGACACTTGGTCTCGCCATATCCGTCACCAATCAAACGTAGTGCGCCAAGCGCGGCGCAGTTCTTGCACGTCCCATCGTTGCAGATTAAATCCGTCGCCCCGCAAAACCAATTCAGACGATGGTGTGACCGTTCCTATTTTGTGTAATAAGGGGACAGGAGTCTTAAAAACTTCAGAACCCCTGTCCCCATCGTGCTCGTCGGAAGGCTGCACCGGACCGAACGCACCGTCCGTTTCGAGAGATTCATTTGCGGCTTCGAGCACGTACCATCCAATGGATTCTCCGAACATCAACTCTCCCACGTCCGCATTCGCTTGTGATTGCAGGGTGGACAAATCAATCTCCACACCATGCAAACTCCCCATCACCATTTCCGCGACAGCCACGAGCAGTCCGCCGTCGCTGACATCGTGAGCACTGACGATTTTCCGCTCATCCGCCAGACTCCGATGAACCCAGCGCGCCGTCGCCGCCAGATCGCTCAACCGGTTTGACACCGGATGAACCAGAACGAGTGAATTCCCCGGTCGCTTCAAATCGCTTGTACGGCAGCGACGAACGTCGGGTACAACGCTTATGGCGCTGATGAGCAACGTGCCCGGAATCGAAATCGTTTCGGGCCATCCCATCCGTCGAGCTTCGTTCGCACGAATATGGAACATGTTGTTGAGAGAATCCTTGCCGGAGATGAACGGCGCGCCATACGCCATCGCCGCATCGTGACATCCCTGCGCCGCACGAATCAGTCCCCCCAGTTCGCATTCATCGGAAACATCCCCCCAGCAAAAATTATCCAGCAGCGCCATGCGATCCAGATTCCCCCCGACGACAAGGTTATTGCGAACGGCTTCGTCCACCGCAGCAACCGCCATAAGATACGGATCCACATCCGACAAATGAGGACACAATCCGCAACTCAGCACAATCCCCCGCTCGGAATCCAGTCGCGGGCGCAGCACGGCGGCATCAGAGGGCCCGTGATTCGGTCCCATGAGCGGCTTAAACACGCTCCCACCCTGAACTTCGTGATCGTACTGGCGGATCACCCACTCCTTCGATGCCGCGTTCGGATCAGCAAGCCGCTTCAGCAAACTCTCATGCCAATCCCGCGACGGCGGCGACTCGACCTGCACTCTATTATTTCCGGATCTATCATCCGTCGCACTCAGCGCCGCCGGCGACCATTCGGCCTGTCGTGTCTGTTTCGGAAGTCCTTCATGGAGAAATTGGGCGCTCATCTCCCCGACCATCTGCCCCTGAAATTTCAGCACAAACCGGCCGTCTCCGGTGAATTCGCCGATGTCGGTGGCTTCGACGTCTTCGGATCGGAACAATTCGATCAGGGCCGAGACGTTTTCCGGCGCGACGGCAAAAACCATGCGTTCCTGCGATTCAGAAATCCAGATTTCGTCGTATCGCAAACCGGCGTATTTGAGCGGCACCTGATCGAGTTCGACGACGGCTCCCGTTTCGGCGCCCATTTCGCCGATGGCGCTGCTCAATCCTCCTGCGCCACAATCCGTCACCGCCCGATAGAGACAACCCGTCGGATGGTCCCGCGCCTGCAATTGAACGTCGAGCAGTTTTTTTTCGGTGATCGCGTTGCCGATCTGAACGGCGTGCGAAAATTCCTCCACGTGAGTGTCCGCCATACCCGCCGAGGAAAAAGTCGCCCCGTGAATCCCGTCGCGCCCCGT
>CAIVHJ010000269.1 GCA_903905665.1 uncultured Phycisphaerales bacterium | reverse complement strand
GGTCGAATACATCCGCGTTATCATGGCCGAGTTGCAGCGCATCGCATCGCATCTCATTGCGATTGGAACATACGGATTAGACCTGGGCGCATTTACGCCGTTCCTCTACTGCTTCCGCGACCGCGAGAGGATTCTTGACTTGTTTGAAATGACGTGTGGCGCCCGGTTGCTCTACAATTACATCTGGGTAGGTGGTGTCTCGCATGACTTGCCGCCGGGGTTTATCGATAAGGCAAAGGACTTTTGCAGGTACTTCCGTCCCAACATCAAAGAGCTTAACGATTTGTTGACGTATAACGAGATCTTCGTGAAACGCACGGCGAATGTTGGCGTGCTTCCGCCCGACGTCTCGATCGCGTATGGCTGCTCGGGGCCCATGCTCCGCGGCTCGGGAGTAAATTTTGACCTGCGGCGGGACGATCCGTATTCAATCTATGACCGGTTTAAGTGGGAAGTTCAGGTCGGAAAAGGGGAGATGGGGACGGTTGGAGATTGCTGGGACCGGTACATGGTACGGGTTCGTGAGATGGAACAGAGCGTAAACATAATAGAGCAAGCGCTGGATCAGATTGTCGATGGTGATGTGGCATCCGCGATTCCGAAGCGCATCCGTCCGCCCGTGGGTGATGTGTATGTCCGGTCAGAGTCTCCCCGGGGTGAGATTGGCTTCTATATCGTGAGCGACGGCTCGGCAACCCCGTATCGCCTCAAAGCACGGTCCCCGGCATTCGTGAATCTCAGCGTGACACCCGAAATCTGTCGAGGCTACATGATTGCCGACGTGGTGGCGGTCGTCGGGAGTATCGATATCGTCCTCGGAGAAGTTGATAGATAATTGTATGGATCAGTTTCTTAAAAGCATTCTTGACAACGATATTCTCGTGTACGTTGTGGTGGCGTTCGTCCCGCTCATCTGGATCGTCCCCTACGCTCTTTTTGCGGTATGGCTGGAGCGAAAACTCGCCGCGCACATGCAGGATCGTCTCGGTCCGATGCGTACCGGCGGCTGGCACGGTTGGGCGCAGACCATCGCAGACATCCTGAAACTCATCCAGAAGGAAGACATCGTTCCGGCGGCGGCAGACAAAAAACTTCATTACCTCGCGCCATATGTTGTCTTCATCGGATCCTATGCTGCATTTGCCGCTATTCCGTTCAGCAGTGGGCTCATCGGCAGCAACATCAATATCGGCCTTTTCTATGTCATTGCGGTATCTGCCATCGTTGTAGTCGGAATCCTGATGGCGGGCTGGTCTTCCAATAATAAATGGTCGCTCCTGGGCGCGATGCGATCTGCGGCGCAGATCGTGAGTTACGAAATCCCGACGGCGCTTGCGCTCCTGACGGTTGTGATGATCGCCGGCACGTTGAATCTCCAGGAAATCAACCGGCAGCAGACCGGATGGTTTTGGCACTGGTTTGTTTTCCAGAAGTTTCCTTTTCCGTTTGTGGCGTTCATAATCTATTTTGTCGCCTCGCTCGCCGAAACAAACCGCACTCCCTTTGATATCCCCGAAGCTGAATCCGAGCTCGTCGCGGGTTATCATACGG
>CAIVHJ010000268.1 GCA_903905665.1 uncultured Phycisphaerales bacterium | reverse complement strand
CCAGATCCGCTTCATCCGCCAAAATCCCGCTGGCCACAGACGTCAAATGATCGGGTACCTGCGAAACTTCACGCGCCAAATCCACCCGAAGCCGGGCCTCTTCCTCCGGCTTGAGTTCGTTCACCGTCGCACACGCCCGAAGATATCCCCGTCGATACGGACGATCATGTTCCTCCGAAATCACGCCCGCGCGGCATTTCCCTTTGAGCAGAATATTGATCCGCCCATCGTCCAAAACCTCGCTGCGAATCATCTGACCGATACAAAGCGTGGAGTGAATCGGCGCATGGTGGCTGCAATAATGCGGTTCATATCCCTTCTTCAAACACGCCACCGCCACCCAGCGATCTCCGGCGGGATTCTGCACTTCATCCTGAATCATCCGCCGATATCGTGGCTCAAATATATGCAGCCCTTGGATCGCACCCGGAAGCAACACCCCGTTGGGAAGAGGAAAAATAGGAATAAGACGGCGAAACTCTGACATGATATGTATTCTAGCGTCCTCTGCACGATAATCTTGCCGAAATCTGACCTATTTCAGCCTTCGAGCTTCAATCGTGTAAATTCCAACTGAACCACTGATATTCCCGTTTCTGAAAACGCTTTCATTAAACTCAGTCATATCCTTTTCCATTGGCTAAACTTACATAACGACCCTTTGTTCCGATAATAGGGGTTTCCACAGCACTAATACACAAGAAATACGTCCTGTAATTTGACCACCCCCATTTTGTGGTGTATACTTGCCCAGTACAGGCTATTGAATCTGAGACACCTTGGAACGCAATCGGATACGGGGAAATCCCTATTTAATTACAGTTCAACTTTAATTTATATGTAAATCTATATGTTCTGGACTCTGAGACAGGCGCTCTGAATCTGTCATGATTGGGGGTTTTGCGTCACTTTTGGCAACTTTTGAATCCGTAAATCTTGAAATCAAAAATGCTTGCGACTTGGCGGATCTGGTTGGGCAGCATGTGACGCTCAAGCGGGCCGGTCGAGACTTGCGCGGACTATGCCCATTCCATAAAGAAAAGACCCCATCGTTTTACGTCCGACCAACGGAACAATACTTCAAATGTTTCGGTTGCGGAGCAGCCGGGGATGTTTTCACGTTCATCCAAAAAATACACAGCATAGCGTTTCCTGAAGCGCGACAAATGCTTGCGGATCGTTTTGGCATTAAGTTGAATGTCGTCCCGACCCAATCCGACGAGAAGGGTCAGATCACACGGACTCAATTGCTGCGCGTTACTAAATGGGCGGCAAGTCTTTTTCAAAAATGCCTGCGTGATGATCCCGGAAAAACCGCCAGAGACTACATACAACATCGTCGAATTTTGCCGGAACTCGTTGACCGGTTTCAACTTGGATATGCACCGGATTCGTATGATTTTCTGATGAACCAGGCCCGGCGCAGTGGAGTCTCAGAATCGCTGCTATTGGCTTCCGGATTGGTAAAACCACGTCAGGGCGGTGGATTTTACGATGCATTTCGGCATCGTTTGATGTTCCCGATCGCGGATGTAACGGGTCAAATAATCGCATTCGGCGGGCGAATTCTTCGTGAAACAGACGAAGGCGGAAAATACATCAACAGCCCGGAAACGCTCTTGTTCAACAAGAGTAAGTGTTTGTATGGAATCAACATAGCAAGGCAATCGCTGACGGATAAGAACCGCGCGGTATTGGTTGAAGGCTATCTCGATGTGATCATGGCGCACCAGTGCGGTTTTAGTGAGACTATTGCGGCGCTCGGAACATCGATGACGGATCAACACGCTGAAGTAATCCGGCGGTATGTACCGGGTGTGGTATTGGTGTTTGACGGGGATCAGGCAGGGATTCGTGCTGCGGATCGCGGATGCGAGATTGCAGTTACCGGACGTTTGGATGTGTCATTAGTCGGGCTTCCAGACGGATTGGACCCGTGTGATTATCTGACCCAATATAAGAGAGAAGATTTTGAGGAATTGTTGATTCATGCACCTACGGCGCTAGAATTTAAGTGGCAACAAGTTCTTGGGTCCCACAAGGCGAGCGAGTCTGCCGTTGCTCGGCGTGAGGCGATACAGCGGTTCGTGCGTTTTGTCGGCTTGACGATGGCCCATGGACAAGTGGATGCGATTCAACGGGGGTTGGTGGTCAATCAGTTGGCCAAGTTGCTTGGGGTGTCCACGGAAGACGTTCACAAGTTGGTTTTGAAATCGCAGCGAATGGCGGATGCGCGACCGGTGCAATCTGTCCGGTCGATGCCTGAGAAGGCACCGTCATCGAGTACGTCGTGGATGGACGCGATGCAGATTCGCGGTTCTCGGCAGGTGGCGGCGCTTGAGGTATTGATGATGGTGATTGCGCAGCCTGACTTGTACCCCCAGGTCGAAGACATTCTGGGGGAGGATGTGTTTGATTCGGAGCGAATCAAGCGTATCACGCGGATCGTTCTGGAATTGTGCCGGGAAGCGGGGCAGTTTGGTCCGACCGAGCTGCTGGCTCGGTTTGAAGACCCGCAGGACGCGGCAGACGTAGTAGAGTTGATGGAACAGGGACGTCGCCATGAGGAGAGTCCATCCGAGCGATTGACGGCGGCTCGTCAACGGCTGGAAAGTGCGATTCAAACGGGTTGGGTGCGAGAAGCGAATTTGTCGCCGGAGGAATCGGCGGGTGCCGGGGTTACGGAACCGATGGAACCCGACTCGCGGTTGTCGGAAATGCACGATCGAGTAAGGGAGTACACTCGGAATACGAATTTTGCGACGTTGCGCGCCTTGAAAAATCATTCGGGCGCGAGTTCGTAATCGCGGCGTTGCGGAGGTTTCGCAGGAGAAGTGTGAGTGGTTTCTGCTTTTTCGGGGTGACGCGCGGGCTGAAGCAGGGAATTGCATGAAGGTACGATAACGGTGGGATTCGGTGAAAAGCAAGGGGACGCGAGCATTGGATTTTCCACGCGACCCTTCGGGTTCGCCGCTAAACGGGTACTGATGCAATCTGTTGTAAGGATCACGGCTCGTTAATTTGAAATTCATTTGGAGATGGATATATGTCGGACGTAGTAGTAACAGATCCGATCGAAGCCGCGCTGGCGTTGCTTATGGCGATGGGTCAGAAACAGGGTTTTCTGACTTGGGAGGAGATGAACCGCCGTTTGCCGGACGAAGCGATCATGCCGGACAAGCTGGAAATGATCATGTTGCGGCTGGACGAAGCGGGAATCCAGATGATCGACGAGGTGGAGGCGGTCCGGCGAGGGACCGCGGCGCAGGAAGTACCGCCGGTCGTCGAGGAGGAAGAAGAGAAACCGATCAGCGCCGAAGAGTTGACGGAAGAGGCGACGAGTCGTCGGATTGACGATCCGGTTCGGATGTATCTGACGCAGATGGGCGAGATTCCGCTGCTGACGCGGGAGGAAGAAATTTATCTGGCGAAGAAGATCGAGTTGACGCGGATGGCGTTTCGCCAGAAGGTGCTTGAGAACGATTATTGTGCGTCGCAGGCGGTGGATATTTTGCGGCAGGTTCACGACGGTCGGTTGCCGTTCGATCGCACGATGAAGATTTCGACTTCGGAAGCGAGCGCCAAGAACACGATCATCGAGCGATTGCCGGGGAATCTGGCGACGGTGGAAAAGTTGCTGGAGTTGAACCAGAACGACTAGCAGAAGACGATGCAGGGGCGTGTTGCGCTGTCGCTGAAGAAGGACGGTCGGAAACGAATTCACGCTCGTCGGCGGAAGATTTCCAAGTTGTTGGAGGAGTTGTCGCTGAGGACGAGCCGAGTCCAGCCGCTGATGAAACGGCTGATCGGGGTGTTGCAGAAGTTGCAGGGCCTCGAACGCCAGATCGAACAGGATAGCCGCAAGGCCAACGCGAATCAGGAAGACCTGCAGGTATTGAAGGATGAGCACGAAGGGATTCGGTCGCTGGTGCTGGACAGTCCGGAGGATCTGGAAAAACGATTGACGGACATTCGGCGGGTATTTTACGAATATGAAGATGCCAAGCGTCGGTTGTCGGGCGGGAACCTGCGACTCGTGGTGTCGATCGCCAAGAAATATCGCAACCGGGGATTGTCGTTTCTGGACATCATTCAGGAAGGCAACACGGGTTTGATGCGCGCTGTGGACAAGTACGAATACAAGCGGGGGTACAAATTCAGCACGTATGCGACGTGGTGGATTCGCCAGGCGATCACGCGCGCGATTGCCGATCATGCGCGGACGATCCGAATCCCGGTCCACATGATTGAAACGATGAGCAAGCTTCGCAACATCAGCAAGCGGCTGGAGCAGGACCTTCGCCGCGAACCGACGATCGAGGAAATCGCGCGAGAAGCCGTGATGCCGGTGACGGAGGCGCGACGGGTGCTGAAGATTTCGCGGCATCCGATTTCGCTGGATCGGCCGGTGGGGGACAGCGAGGATTCGTATTTCAGCGATTTCATCGAAGACGCGACGGCCGAATCGCCGATTCGTACAGCGGGCTGCGAGATGCTCAAGGACCGGATCGAAGAGGTGCTCAAGACACTGACCTATCGGGAGCGGGAGATCATCAAACTTCGTTATGGAATCGGCGACGGTTACACTTATACGCTGGAGGAAGTCGGCAGGAT
>CAIVHJ010000267.1 GCA_903905665.1 uncultured Phycisphaerales bacterium | reverse complement strand
TTCGGAGGGTTTGGAGGGTCGGTCTCAGCGAGTACAAACGATTCGTCCGACCGACTACTCCGGTCAGGGAGGATTGATTCGCTTTGAAAAAGACGGATCGAGCGAGCTTTCGGCGGAATCAAAGGAAAGCATCGCCAAAATTGCCGATCAGTTTCGCGGCATGAAAACCATATTGGATGTGCGAGGCCATACCAGTTCCGCCGAATGTGCAGGCGACCAACAGCAGGCCATGCGCCTTTCTTCCGAACGAGCACTCGCCGTCGCGCAGGTCCTGGTCGAGCACGGATTGGATTGGAAGCAGATTCGCCTGGTGGCCTGCGGCGACAACGAACGCTTCATTTCGTCGAGCTACGATGCCTATAAACACTTCCTCAACCAGCGCGTCGAGGTCGTTCCTTCCCTCGACCTCGTCCCTGATGAACAATAATACGTGAAGCGTCGTTCGTGAAACGCGGGAAGAACATCACACAAGCGTGGTGCTCTGCCGCCTCTTGATGGCATTCATCTTTTCACCGCTCGCACTCTACTCTTTACGGTTGCGTCGATGTTTCCTGTGACGAGGGGTTGGCGGCATCGATGAAAACATCGACTTGCTGTCCTACGAAAAGATCGTGGCCCTGCGTGTCGATTTCGTAGATCACCTGCAGAACCCGCGTGTCCACCCGTTCAATGTTTTCACCCGTCAGTGACCGCTTGGGAATCACGAAAGGTTCCACTCGGACGAATCGGAGGGGAAGAACCTGACGGCCGACCCCGCGAAGAGCCGCCTGGGCCGCTGCCTGAGAATTGAATCGCGGAATGTCGTATTCGTCGATATCCACACGGACGTGCAATTGATCCAAACTGCCGAGCACGACGAGGGGTTTGACGGGCGGAGCCGCCACGAACACGCCGGGTCGAACGTTCACTTGCAAAACCTGACAGTCCATCGGCGCGCGGACGATCAGGCGGTCCAGTTCGGTGCGGGTCTGCTCGACCTGGGCTTTGGCCTGCGTGACGGCAGCTTCGGCAACCGCGAGATCGTATTTCCACGCCCCCGCGTTGAGCAATTTGAGTTCGGCCTGGGCCCGGGCGAGACGGGCCTGAGCACTGTGATACTCGTGCTCCGCCTCGACGGATTCCATTTCGGAGGCCTTGTTTTCCTCGAAAAGTTTCTTCAGGCGATCGTATTCATACTTCCGACGATCCGCGATGGACTGTGCTTCTTTCACCTCAGCCTCATTAACAGCGACTTGTTCCAGCCTCGGTAGATTCTTCATGCGATCGAGTTCCGCCTGAGCGGCAGAGAGGTTGGCCTCTCGAGACACCAGTTCGGCTTTCATTGCGCGGTCGTCCAGTCGAAAAAGCGGCGCATCTATCTTCAATCGCTGACCGACCTGAACCAGCACTTCCGCCACGACTCCGGGGACGGGAGAACCGATTTCGATGTTTTCGGTTTCGGCTTCGATCACCCCCGCACCCGCGACGCTGCTGACATACGGGGAGCGCACCGGTTGCTGCTGCGGGGATTGCAGATCCCATGTCTCCCGAGTATTCGCGACATGATAGACCGCAAACACCAGCAGACCGGTCGAAACCGTGGGTAGCACAATCTTTAGAAACATAAGCGTATTATATCACATCCTTTCGGTGAGAATACAAGCGTCGATAAGCCGTTCTTGCTCCGGCAACCGGCCGCGTTATGATGGTGGGTTCCAAATCGCACCACCGACGTGGTGCGGTTTGATAACGGGACACAACGATGTTCAGCGTTCGTCAAATTCTGTTTGGAACTCCGCTTCCCACAAGGGCGATGGAACACGAGCGCCTGGGCAAGTTCAAGGCGCTGGCGATTTTCTCGTCGGACGCTTTGTCGAGCGTGGCGTACGGCACCGAGGAAATTCTGCTCGTGTTGGTGATGGCGGGGACCGGGGCGTTGTGGGTCTCGATGCCGATTGCGCTGGTCATCGCGGGTTTGTTGACTATCCTGACGATTTCGTATTATCAAACGGTTCACGCCTATCCGTCGGGCGGTGGGTCGTACATCGTGGCCCATGAAAATTTGGGCGTGTGGCCCGGGTTGACCGCCGCCGCCGCACTCTTGATTGATTACATTCTGACCGTGTCGGTCAGCATCTCCGCCGGTATTGTTGCGGTGACTTCGGCATTTCCTGCACTGATTCCGTGGCGGGTGTATTTGTGCATCTTGGCGATTTTGCTCATCACGGCCGGGAATTTGCGAGGCGTGCGTGAAAGCGGATCCATTTTCGCTGTCCCAACCTACTGGTTTGTCGGCATGATATTGCTTCTGTTGGGGGCCGGCCTCACACAATACTTCAGGGGATCTCTTTCTGTCGCGCCGTATGTAGCCAAAGTGGTCGAGGAACAAAAACTGTTGGGCGTATTGCTGGTTTTGAGGGCGTTTTCTTCCGGATGTGCCGCCCTGACCGGTGTGGAAGCCATCAGCAATGGCATCAAGGCTTTTAAGAAACCCGAATCGGACAATGCCGGTAAAACCCTGATCGCTATGGCTGTCTTGTTGGGTACGATGTTCCTGGGGATTACTTTTTTGGCGAATCGGTTGGGAATTGCTCCTGCTGAGCACGAAACCGTGATGTCCGTAATGGGGAGGAGCGTGTTTGGTTCTGGATCGACGTACTTGTTGCTTCAGGCCGCCACGATGACCATCTTGGTGCTTGCTGCCAATACCTCGTTCGCGGATTTCCCCCGACTTTCTTCGATTTTGGCTCACGATGGTTACATGCCGCGGCAATTGTCGAACCTGGGCGATCGACTCGTTTTTGCGAACGGGATTCTCGCACTGGGGGGTGTCTCTTCGTTGCTGATCATCATTTTTGGCGGTGACACCCATGCCATGATCCCGCTTTATGCCGTCGGTGTGTTTTTGTCCTTTACGCTCAGCCAGATGGGAATGGTCATCCACTGGTTCAAACTGAAAAGCGACGGATGGAAGTGGCGCGCCGTGGTGAACGGAGCGGGAGCTGTCGTCACGGGAATTGCGACGCTGGTGATTGTTGAAAGCAAGTTCATGCACGGGGCGTGGATCATTGTGATTTTGATTCCGATTTTCTTGTTCTGTTTCCGGGCGATTCGGTGGCATTACACCAGTGTGGTCGCGCAACTGTTTCCCAAAAAACTCATTTTTGAAAAAACGAATCTGAGCGATGAGACGTGGCCCAAAATCGTATTGCCGCTGTCGGGAGTGAATCGGGCGTCGCTGGGTGCGATTCAGTTCGCCCGGTCCATCTCCAAAGACGTGACTGCCGTGATCGTGGACCTCGATCCGACCGGGACCGAACGAGTTCGCGAAAATTGGGAAGCCATGGAAAGCGACGTCCCGCTGGTCGCATTGCCTTCGCCGTACCGCTCGATTCTGGAAC
>CAIVHJ010000266.1 GCA_903905665.1 uncultured Phycisphaerales bacterium | reverse complement strand
GACAGAAAAGATGAAGAAGGTGGGTTTTGATCCTGATGCCGATTTCGAGGAGCAGATTTCCGCCAAACTCGAAGAAGGCAAGAAGGGATTGAAGCCGGCGTCCGAGCTCGAGGCTCTGATGAAGAAAGTTGATAAGCTCAGCAATGAACTTAACGGCTGGAAGAGTCAGGCCGAGAAATCGTCCGCCGAGGCAGAGATGGCGAAAGCCAGAGCAGCCTTTGCCAATAAACTTACCGATCATTTCGGCAAAGCCAGCGACATATTGCTCGACTATGCCACGATGAAAGGTATCATCGCCGTCAAAGACGGTATTCCGGGTGTGACAGTCGACGATGATTTTGTACCGTTGGCGGTTGAGAAGGGACCCGGAGCCATTGATGTGTTAAAAAAACTATATCCCCAGTTTGCTATTACAAAACAGCAGACAGGCGGCAAGGACGTCAGTACGAGGCCTGGCACCAACAGCGGGGACAATAGAGAACCGATAAGCATGGAAGAATTCGAAAAAATGCCCCATGCCTCAAAACAAGAATTTGTTAAGAGCGGGGGTAAAATTGCATAAACCCTACAAACAGGAGTAAGTTTTTATGGCTGACAACAGTTTAACAGGGCTGGTAGTAACAGTCTATAACGCTCTTAACTCGATAGCACGGGAACAGATTGGTATGATTCCCGCGGTTCGTAAGTGGAATTTCCCGGGACGTAAAGTGGCTCAGAATGAGCCCATTACTTTCCCGATCGTTCCGGCCTTCAGCGCCCCCACGGCGATCTCCGCAAGCAACATCATCTCCGACCCTGCAGGCATGGTTGTGACGAACGATACGATGTATATGTCGAATGTCAACGCCATCAGCTGGGGCTGGAATGGTGAAGAGGCCGTCGGTCTTGGAAATTCAGGCATCTTTGCAACGACACAGGAAGACGCCTTCAAACAGGCTTTCCGTGCTCATGCCAACCAGATTGAAGCCGGTTTAACCGCTCTTTATCCGTATGCGTCCCGCGCACAGGGAACTTCCGGCACGACCCCGTTCAATACCGTTGATGACCTGAGCGATCTTGCCAATACCCGTATGATTCTGGAAGACAATGGTATGTGGTTTGACGGGAAAATGAAGATGGTGCTGAGCAACACCGCCATGAGCAAGCTGCGTGGCAAACAGACCGTCGTGTTCAAGGCCAACGAAGCGGGGACACGCGAAATGCAACTCTCCGGTGTGGTCACCCAGCTCGAAGGTTGGAATCTGCACCAGTCCGGTCAGATTGTCACCCACACGAGTGGTGGACGTACCGGCACGTCCGTTACCACGGCACTGCCTGTCGGCACCACGTCGATTGGTCTCAATGCCGGTGGAAGCGGATCGACCCTTATTGGCGACATCTGTCACATTGCCAATGACGCAAACCAGTATGTTTGCGACAGCACAACGAGTGCCACGGCGATCACGATCGGCAAGCCTGGTATTATCACACAGGCCGACTCGTCCGCTGCAGCGTTCACGACCGATTCTACCAACTACAGGGCCAACATGGCTTTCAACGAGGACAGCATTGTCCTTATCAGTGCTCTTCCGAACCTACCCGAAGGTGGAGACCAGGCCGTTGCACGCATGACCGTTCAGGACCCGATTTCCGGACTTCTGTTCGAAGTTTCGGAGTATAAGGGCT